>JBFELO010000073.1:0-23873 GCA_041552055.1 Candidatus Sulfomarinibacteraceae bacterium
CGAGACACTCGGGACAGCGGCCCCAGTAAACCACCTCGGCCTCGTCGACCTCGTAACCCGAGTCGTCGGCGGGGGTCAGGCACGGCGCGGCGCCGACTGCGCAGTCGACATCGACCATCCGGTCGCACGCGCGGCAGATCAGGTGGTGATGGTTGTCGCCAGCCCGGTCCTCGAAGCGCGCCGGCGACCCGGCGGGCTGGATGCGCCGGATGAGGCCCTTGTCGCCCAAAACGGCGAGGGCGTCGTAGACCGCCTGGCGTGAGATGACGCCGATCTCTTCCCGCACGGCCTTGGCGACGTCGTCCGCCGTGCCGTGCGGTCGATCCGACACCGCCGCCAGAACGGCCAGGCGCTGAGCCGTGACCTGAACACCGTGTCGACGGAGCAGATCGGCTGGATCGTCACGCATGGTCGTAGTATCAGTCCAATTTTAGACTCTGTCAAGAATCTTGATGCGATCCAGTTCGGTTGAGAAAAGAAAAGGGAAAAGGTGCCAAAAAGGTGCCAAAAAGGTGCCAGATGGGATGAGAAAAAAGGTGCCAAAAAAAGGTGCCAGGCACAAAAAGACAGTACTTTGATGCCTATCGACGCCTGAGAGACTCGTCAAGACGTTCATACTTAGCGCGAAAGGTACAATCTTGGCGACAGCGCTGAACTCCTCGCCTGACCCAAACCGAGCCCGTCACAGGGTGTTTGTCCAGGGCCTCGGCCAGCGCCTTGACTTGAATGCCGTATCGCTCGACGCCCAGTGTCGCCAGCAACTCGCGCGCTCGGACAACTTCTTTCCGCTGACCGCGTCCAGCAAGATCCTCCATCTCCATCGTGAGCCGCTCGGCACCTTGCTCGAGAAACGCCCGAGCCGACATCCTTGGACGGTCGGCTGCATCATCTGAGTCTTCTCTTCCCAACTTCGCCCGCGCGGTAACAATCGGGGCTTCCTCTTCTTGTGCCGGCGGCCTGCCTAACCGCCACCACGGCAACTTTCCAGGGACTTCTCCAATCCACTCATGAGTCACCGCGCCCTTCAGCGCCCTCACATACGCTGCACGAGCCGACCGCCGCGTGCGACCGAACAGCTGCAGCACTTCGTCGACGTCCACGATCTGCGCCCTTGTCCGACCTACGATCTCCCGATGACCGCTCCATCGGTACTCGTAAGGATCGCGAACCAACCCGGCAGCCACCGGGTTGAGATGGATGTACGCCAGCAGCTGGTCAAAGTAACGTTGATCGTCGATCAACTTTGCCCGGTATCTTCCCTGCCACAGTGGCCCGAAGAACCGGTTCTTGGCGTTGAAGTGATGTGTAAACCGCTGGTGAAGGCTCTTCATCGGCCGATCCAAGCTGATCGAGCCGGTGCGCACTGCCATGTGGTAATGGTTGGACATGATGCACCAGGCGAATACTGTAAGGCCATCCCGTTCAACAACCTCACGAAGGAGCTCAACAAAACGTTCGGTTTCGCCACCCCCATCCAACACCGGCTCCCCCCGGGTCACTCTGTTGTAGACGTGGTACATCGCACCCTCGAAAAACACTCGCTCCGGTCTCGGCACAGCTCACCTCACTGTCCGCATCGTATCACTAACTTGCTGTGCCTGGCACCTTTTTTGGCACCTTTTTTTCGGGTGGATCCATCAATAGGGGCGGGTCACTGATCGGGGCCGGCTTAGCGTCGGCCCATCTTCAACTCACGCAGGCGCCGCCTCGACGGGCGATCCTGTTCGATCTTCCACCGGCGGTGCATCCAAAACCACTGTTCCGGGTGGTCGAGCACGAATCTCTCGAGCACCCTGTTGTAACCCAAGGTGTTGAGATAGATCTCCTCCCGGTGGTGCTCGGCCGCGATCCACTCCAACGGCGGATGGAACTGCATGGCGTGGCGGCCATCCGGCGTCCGGTAACTGACCGCCGGAATGACGGGAGCGCCGCTCTGGCGGGCAACCAACGCCAGGCTGCGGTGTGTCCCCGCCTCTTTACCGAAGAACTCGACGGAGACCGCCTTGGCGCCGACCTTGTTGTGCTGGTCCATGATGAAGATGACGACGTCATTCTTTTCCAGCACGTCCAGGGTTTTGGCCAGAGCGTCCTCCCGCCGGATGACCTCTAATCCCGCCTTGCGAAAGCGGCCGAAGACCACGCGCTCGAGACCGAGGCCGAGGGCCTTCCGAATCACATGGAACCGGTTCTGATACTGCTTGAAATGCAATATCGCACCGACCGCGGAAAGCTCCCAGTTCCCGAAGTGGCCGGTCAGGATCAGCACCCCCCTGCCGAGCTCCGCCGCGCTCAGAACGTGCTCGACCCCGACAACGTCGACCCGGCTCGCGATTCGCCGCTCCGAGCTCAGCATCATCCACAGGTTTTCTTTGATCGTCTTTGCGACATGACCGTAGAAGCAACGTGCCAATCGCCGCTGCTCCGCCGCGCTGAGTCGGTCACCAAAGACCTGGTGCAGGTTCTCCATGACGGTGCGTCGCCGCACGGGCAGCAGAGAGAAGAACACGGACCCGATCAGGGACGGCTTCAGCTCGGAGGGATTCACAGGGTTCTCGCTCCCAACCGACTGGGACGCCGTTGAGACGCACAGCGGGTTCTCAGGCATTGCTGGAAAGCACGATACAGGAGTTGAGCCCCGCGAACGCGCGGCTGACGACGATTCCGACAGGAGACCTCGGTGCCTGCTCCGATGCGCTGACCATTGCGCCCCCGCATTCCGGCGCCAGCTCCTCGAGGGTCGGGACGCCCGGGACACGACGGTTGGCGAGGCAGAGGAGTGTGAGAATGCTCTCGATCGCGCCGCTGGCTGCAATGGTGTGCCCCAGCGACCACTTGAAGGCGGTGACGGGGATTGCCGACGCCCCGAAGGTTTCGCTGAAGGCGCGCGCCTCAGCGGCATCGGAATCCCTTCCCCCGTTTGCGTGGGCCGAGATCATTCCGATCTGGTCGGGGCGCAACCCACTGTCCGCAAGGGCCAGGCGAACGGCCCGCGCCACTCCGTCGCCGTCCTCACGCACCGACAGTATGCCCCCGGCCTCGGCGACCACGGAGCTGCCCAGCACTTCGCCGTAGATCTTCGCGTCCCGCAGCTCTGCGGCCTCCCGCTTCTCCAGCACCAACGCACCCGCACCCTCCGCCAGCACGGTGCCGTCCCGACTCCGGTCGAACGGTCTCAGGCCCCGAGAGCTCAGGAGCCCCACCGACGCGTAGTAGGGCAGCGCCTCGAGCTCCGATGCGGAGTCGTAACCGACGACGATCGCCCAGTCGATCGCCCCATCCCGCAGATAACGGCAGGCCTCGGCGACGGCCTGCGAACCGCTGATGCCGTGGGCGGTGATGTTTGCGTTCGCACCCTTGAATCCGTACCGGATCCCGACGTAGGCCAGCACGTTGTTGGGCAGCGTCCGCAGCAGCCACATGGGATGAACGTCGTCCATCGCGCGAACACCGAACTCCCGGAGATCGCCCGCCGCCACCGCGAGCGGCCCGAGGTAGTCGTGCTGGTAGCGGTACTTGGTAGCCGGCGAGCCGACAAAGACTCCAGTACGGTCGTTGAACGCGGTTGGATCGGCGAGCCCGTCACGGTGTTCGATGATCCCGCTGTGGTCGACGGCCTGGGTCATCGCGTTCAAACCGATCACGTCCTGCCTTGTGATGAACTTGAGGAGCTTCCGGTCCGCCACGAGCTCACGGGGCTTATAGTCCTTGATCTCACCAGCGAGGCGGTACGGCCACCCGGAGCTGTCCCACGTCGAGGCCTCCCGGATCCCGCTCTCGCCCGCGAGGACCGCCTCCCAGGTCGATGAGACATCGGCCCCCGAGGCCGTGAGGCAGCCGTAGCCGGTGATGACGACGCCGTCGCGCATCACTCAACGCTCCCGCGAATCGACGCGGCCCGGGCTGCGAAAGACCAGACAGCTGTTCGAACCGCCGAACCCGAACGAGTTGGACATGGCCGTGTCGATCTGCATCGACCGGCATCCATCCGAAACATAGTCGAGGTCGCACTCCGGGTCGGGCGTCCTCAGGTTGGCGGTCATCGGTGCCGTTGAACGCTCGATCGCCAGCGCGCAGAGGATGCCCTCGACGGCACCCGCCGCGGCGATCAGATGCCCCATCTGGGATTTGGTCGAGGACACGGCCATTTCGTAGGCGTGGTCGCCGAAGACCTCCTTGATCGCGTTGGTCTCGCTGAGATCGTTCATGGGAGTGGATGTGCCGTGCGCGTTGACATAGTCGACCGCGTCGGCGGTTTCAGAGGCGTCCTCCAGTCCGCCGCGAATGGCCTGGATCGGTCCATCCCCGGAGGGGGGCGAGTCGGTGATCCGGTAGGAGCTCAGGGAGTTTCCCTCGCCGGCGAGCTCGGCGTAGATCTTCGCCCCGCGGTCCCTGGCCTGTCGCCACTCCTCCAGGACCATGAATCCGGCCCCTTCACCGAGTACGAAGCCGTTGCGGGTCCGGTCGAACGGTCGGCTGGCCGAGTTCGGACGATCGTTGTCCGTCGACACCGCGCCGAGCAGACAGAAGCCCGCGAGTCCGATCGGGTTGATCATGGTGTCGTAGCCGCCCGCGAGCACGTAGTCGGCCTGACCGCTGCGTACGACCCGCATCGCCATGCCGAGGGCCTGGCCGCCCGAAGCACAGGCGGTGTGGAGGTTGGCGGAGTAGCCACGGATGCCGTAACGCTGGTGCAACAGGGCCTGGCCCGCGACCGCGCGGTGGCGCGCGAACTCCGACGAGGAGATGAACCGCTCCCCCTCCGCACCCAACCGGGCGAGGTCGATCTCGCCGTCCGCCGCAAACTCCCGCTGGAATCGCTGCAGGAAATCGAACTCCATCGTCATCATTCCGCTGCCCGACACCAGGCCCCATCGTTCGGCCGTGGCCGCGGTGGGCCTCACCCCGGCATCCCGCACCGCCTCCTCCGCGGCGGCGAGGGCGAAGAGCGAGAACGGGGTGGCGTATTTGAGGGACTTGCGGTCCTCGATGACCTCTTCCGCGCGAAGGCCCTTGACCTCCGCCGCGATCCTGGTCGGAAAACCCGAGGCGTCGAAGCCGGCGATCTCTCGCACCCCCGACTCACCGCTGAGAATCGCGTTCCAGGTCGACTCGACGTCGTTACCCAACGGCGTCACCATGCCGATGCCGGTGATTGCGACCGCCCTCGGCCCGCTCATCGGCGCTCTCCAGGCACGGTCGAATACTCGGCCTCACCAACGCAAACCCGTGCTCCATCCACCTCACAGCGAAACCTCAACCACGCGCTCTCAGCGTTTCGTTCCAGCACTCGGATCTTCGCTTCGAGGGAGACGCCGGGCTCGACAAACCGGCCCATTTTCACCTTGCGAGCCGCGATGGGAAAATAGGCCGTACCGCCGTCGCCGAGCAGCTTCTGACCGAGCTGGAGCAGAGACTCCAGGAGTAGCGACAGCGGGAGGACCGGTTTCCTCGGAAAGTGATCCGCCAGGAAGGTCTCGCCACCGGTGAGTCTCCGGACCGCGGTGGCTTTCCGACCGCCTTCGAAGGAGAGCACCTCGTCGAACGACGCGTCGAATGCCCCGGGGTCCCCAACGCGAGGGTGTAGAAGCGCGTCCTGAAGGCCTGGGCGGCAGATCCGGGTCAAGCGACGCCGCAGCTCGTCCGGGTCGTTGAACTCTTCGATCGGCAGCAGCGGGCCGAGCGCATTCTCGAGCGCCAGGATTGCCGTTCCGTCCACCGACGCGACCGCATGATAGAAGACCGCCTCATCGGTCACGGAGTCGATCGTCGTGTCGAGCAGGATGCTGTCTCCGATGGTGGCGTGTCCGGTGATCGCGACCTCACCGACAACGTCGGCCACCGGGCGCACGGCAAAGTCCTTCGCATCCATGACGGTCCACGCCCCGAGTTGTCCCAGCGCCTCGCCGACGATGCACGACAGCAGCGTCCGAGGTCCGGTACCTGTCGATTGCACGAAGGTGTCGCCGGGCGTCACGTGCTTCACACCGAGGGCGTGACGTCCCGGCTCGTGCTCGAGAATCTGGTCGACGAAGTGGAACACCGCTCGTCAATCGGACGCGGCCTGCTCGCTCCCCTCCAGCTCACGGACCACGATCTTGCAGAAAGTCTCCGGAGTGAACAGGGTGGGAATGAGCGAAACCTGCATCCGCGGGGTGAAACGATCCTCGGGGACCTCGGAGAGGTAACCCTTCAGCTTTTCCAGCCCCTTGTCGGTGAGTCGTCCGTGATCTGCGAATTCCTCGTTGGAAAGGCCACGACGCGCCTCCTGCTCGATCATGCCTCGGGGAATCTTGATCTTGAACTCGCGTTCGAGTTGGTAGACCAGGTCGAGGAAGTCGATCGACTCCGCGTTGTAGTCCTCGACCAGGCTGCCGTCACGCTGGATCTCATCCTCCTCAAAGGCGAGAACGTCCGCGATGATCTCTCGGACCTTCGGATACACGTTATCGGTATTCATCTCTTCCTCGTGTGACGGGAAATCACGTCATTTTGAAACCGCCATCGACGTGTATGATTTCTCCGTTGATGTACTCCCCGTAGCGGGACGCCAAAAAACATACCACGTACGCGACCTCGGCCGGGGTCCCGTATCGGCCCAGGAGGATACTTTCGAGGGCCTGGCCTCCAGTCAGCTCCCGGACCTCGCGACTCATCTCGGTATCGATCAGACCCGGCGCGACCGCGTTGACCCGGATCTTGCGCGGGGCGAGCTCCACGGCCAGCGCGCGGGTCAGCGCATTGACCGCCCCCTTGCTCGCAGCGTAGTTGGTCTGGCCCTTGCCGCCCTTGTCCCCCGAAACCGAGCTGATGTTGATGATCGCGCCGCTGCGCTGCCGCATCATCGCCGGAGCCACCGCACCCGTTATGTGGAAGACGCCGAGCACGTTGGTGGCGAAAACGTCGGCGATTTCATCCTCGGTAAATGCCGGCAGAAGGTTGTCCCGGATCACCCCGGCGTTGTTGACGAGGACATCGATACGGTCCGTCCGGTCAAGCACCGACTCCACCGCTCGCCCACAGTCCTCAGCGTTTCGCACGTCCACCTGCAGGGCCGTCACGTTGAAACCGGAGGCTGCGCACTCTTTCAGGAGCGCTTCGGCGGCCTCGCGATTCTCGAGATAGAAGAAGGTGACATCGGCACCTTCGGCGGCCAGCATCATGACGATCTCGCGCCCGATACCCCGGCTTCCGCCGGTAACGATGGCCGTCTTCCCGTCGATCCCCGAATCCCTGAAGATCATCCCCACCTCAGCCAGCCACGGAGTAGCCGGCGTCGACCACGATGGTCTGGCCACGGATCGCTTCGGCCTCGGGCAGGCACAGGAGGTAGGCCACATCAGCGACATCCGAGGCTCTCAGCTCCCTCCCGAGCTGGGACCTTAGTCTGAACTCCTCGAGCAGCCTCTCCCGGTTGGGGAAGTGCTTGATGGCATCGGTGTCGACGACTCCGGCCGAGATCGTGTTCACCGAGATCCCGGCGGGCGCCAGCTCCACGCTCAGGGACCGGACGAGTGACTCCAGCGCCGCCTTCGACGCGCCGATGAACGCGTACTCCGGAATGGCGCGGTGGGCCCCGAGGCTGGAGAGCGCGAGCACCCGGGATCCCGGCGCCATCAGGGGCTTTGCCTCTCGGACGAGTTGGTTGAGGGCCAGGGCGTTGGTCTCCAGGCACCAGCGCCAGTGTTTGGTGGTCATTTCCATCGCCGGCCTGAGGACGCCGCTCGCCGCGTTGCTGATGAGGATATCGAGGCCACCGAAATCCTCCCGAACGGCCTCGAACATCTCCTTGACCGCCGCCAGATCGGTCACGTCGGCCTGGAACGTGAACGAGCGAGCGCCGAGCTCTTCGAGCTCCAGACAGAGCGCCTCGGCTTCGTCAGCGCTGCTGTAATAGTTGATGCAGACCCCGCAGCCGGCCCTCGCCAAACGCCGACAGATCGCGGCACCGATCCCGCGCGCACCCCCGGTGACCAGCGCGGTTTTTCGTTCGAGCGGTCGAGGCTCGTGGATCGTAAATCCCTCCGTTCGAGGTCAGCCTAACACGAGGGGCCGGCGTGTTGAAAAGGGTGCCACGTCCACCCTGTATCTCTGGGAATCGTCAGACGCGGCAGCCGCCCATCGTGATTCAGAGCTTCGAGCGAGCATCGCACAGGCGTATCAGGCGGAGGGAGAGCGTCGCGTCGAAGCCCATCGCGCGATCAAGACGCTGCGGAACGATCTCGCGTGATCAGGATCGACCCAACCGTGCTCTCCATGCCGCCGAAACTACCTCCACCAACTCAAGGGCTCCATCCCGACGAACGGCGCAAGCGCAGAGGGATGGGGAATCCCTTTCCAATGCCTCGAAAATATGGCACTGAGCTACAGGATGAGCGCACATCATCCCCTGCCCGGTGAGCGCGAGACGGTCGGCTCCTGCAACCGATGGTCAGAGGTGGCGGTCATGGGATATCATGGATCCGCCATGGCAACCTGGCTCGCCGACCTCATCACCTGTGTGAACCGCCGCAGCGGTTTCTGATCTCCCTCCCAACATTCGATAAGTCTCTCGACGGCGGTGTTATGCACCCGCCGCACCGACTGCGTGGGGTGGCTGTATGGCGCGGGAGAAGACGCCATGATGAAAGAAAAGATCATCGTCCTGGGCGAAAACCTCTTGGGAGGACCGATGGCCCGGACCACGGGCTACACAGCCACCGCGGCTGTGTGGATGCTGATCGAGGGTCTGTACACGGAACCGGGAATCGCTCCCCCCGAGTTGATCGGGCGACACAATGAGCCCTGCGATTTCATGATCCGCCGCCCACGAGAGCGGCGGGTCATCTGCGAGGAGGAGGTGATCGGTGGATCGCCAATTCTCTGATGATGTCGCGGCTATCGGCACCGCGCCTCCCATCGAACCGCAAAGGTCCTGCAAATTGACCCGTTCAACCAGCACGCCTAAAGTCTCTTGAGGCAACAAGGAGGGCGTTTTGGCTCCTCAGGAAATACCCCAGAGTGCTCGCGTCGTGATCGTGGGTGGTGGCGTCATCGGCTGTTCGGTGGCCTATCACCTCGGCCACCTTGGCTGGAGCGACGTGGTTCTCATCGAACGAGACCGGCTCACCTGCGGCACCACCTGGCACGCGGCGGGTCTGATGACCACCTTTGGCTCGACCTCGGAGACCTCGGTCGAGATGCGCATGTACACGCGCGAACTCTATGGACGCCTCGAAGCGGAGACCGGGCTTGGCACCGGCTTCGAACCGCTGGGCTTCATCGAGCTGGCCGCGGACGACGACCGCGTGGAAGAGTATCGCCGGGTCGCGGCTTTCAACCGGCTGTGCGGCAACGACGTCGAGGAGATCGGCCCCGACGAGATCAAGAAGCTCTTCCCCCTTGCCAGGGTGGACGACATCGAGGCGGGTTTCTATTTGCCTCAAGATGGGCGCGTCAACCCCGTGGACGCGACCATGGCCCTGGCCAAGGGCGCTCGCCAACAGGGAGTGACGATCGTCGAGGGCGTGCCGGTCACGGGGGTCACCACCTCAAACGGCCGCGCCACGGGCGTGAAGACGACACAGGGGGATATCGAGGCGGAATTCGTGGTCAACTGCGCCGGCATGTGGGCACGACAGCTCGGAGCCCTCAACGGCATCAGCATCCCGAACCAGTCGACCGAGCACTACTACCTCATCACCGAGCCCTTCGAGGGAATGACGCGAGAGCTTCCCATCATCGAGGACCCGTCCTGTCACGGCTACTACCGGGAGGAGGGCGGCGGCCTGATGATCGGCCTGTTCGAGCCGGTCTGCGCGCCATGGAGGGTGGACGGCGTCCCGGACGATTTCTCCTTCGGCGAGATTCCCCCCGACTGGGATCGCATGATGCCCTTCCTCGAGAAGGCCATGAGCCGCGTCCCCATCTCGCAGGAGGTGGGCGTCAGGACGTTCTTCTGCGGCCCGGAGAGCTTCACCCCCGACATGGGCGTGGCGTTCGGCGAGGCGCCGGAGGTTCAGAACTACTTCGTCGCCGCTGGGCTCAACTCCATCGGCATCATCACCGGAGGCGGCCTCGGCAGGATCATGGCCCAGTGGATCACCACCGGCGACCCGGGAGCGGACATCACCCCCATCAACGTGGACCGCTTCCACTCATATCAGTGCAACCCCGAGTACCGCAAAACGCGCGTGGTCGAGACGCTGGGGCTGGTCTACCGACGCCATTACCCCACCCGCGTGCCCCTGACCGCGCGCGACTGCAAGCGCTCGCCCTTCCACGATCGATTGCGGGACCGGCGCGCCTACTTCACCGACGTGAGCGGCTGGGAGAGCCCGGCCTGGTATGCGCCGGACGGCAAGGAACCCGAGGTCGAAAAGCTCTCGTGGGGACGCCAGAACTGGTTTCCCTACTGGGAGGCGGAGCACTGGGCCTGCCGCGAGGCCGTCATCGCCATGGACATGACCTTCATGGGCAAGTTCCTGGTGCAGGGGCGCGACGCCGGCCGGGTGCTCGATCACATTTCGGCCAACAGCGTCAACGGCCCGGTCGAGACCATCACCTACACCCAGTGGCTCAACGAGCGCGGCACGATCGAGGCCGACGTCACCGTGACCAAGCTGACCGAGGAGGAGTTCATCGTGGTGGTCACCGACACCATGCACCGCCACGTGGAAACCTGGCTCAGGCGCCACATTCCGTCGGACGCGCACTGCTTCGTCACCGACATCACCGGCGGCATCGGCCAGCTCAACGTGCAAGGTCCGAGGTCGCGCGAACTCCTCCAATCGATGACCTTGGCCGATCTGTCCAACGAGGCCTTCCCCTTCCGCACGTCGCGTGAGATTGACATCGGGTACGCCCGCGTGCAGTGCAACCGCATCACCTACGTCGGCGAGCTCGGCTACGAGCTGAACATCCCGGCGGAGCAGGCCGTGCACGTCTACGATCGCGTGGTCGAGGCGGGCGAGAACTTCGGCTTGCGCCACGCCGACCTCAGGGCACTCGGCAGCCTGCGCATGGAGAAGGGGTATCGCGATTACGGGCACGACATCGACAACACCGACGACGCCTACGAGGCGGGGCTCGGATTCGTCGTGGATCTGTCGAAGCCGGACTTCATCGGCAAGCTCTACTGCGTCGAGAGGAAAGCGCAGGGGCCCGCCTTCAACCGGCGCCTCCTGCAGGTGCTGGTCAAGGACCCCGAGCCGCTGCTCTACCACGCCGAGGTCGTGTATCGAGACAACAGGGCCGTCGGCTATATCCGCGCGGCGAGCTACGGCTTTACCCTCGGTGGCGCGGTGGGCCTTGCCATGATCGAGGCCGGCGAGCCCATCAACAAGGCCTACCTGCAAGAGGGTCAGTGGGAGGTCGACATCGCCGGCACGAGGTACCCGGCCGAGGTTTCACTGAGACCCATGTATGACCCGAAGATGGAGAGGGTCAGGGGTTGAGCGCAAGGAGTTACCCCACGGCCATAGGAATCTTCGGGAAGTCAACGAGGAGCGTGCCGCTGCAATCCTGAGTGGCTGCTCCAACGATCAGCAGACGTCGAGGTAAACGTCGTCGACCGGTACGCGGACCGGGTCGTCGAGTCTTCGGGGATGTCGGCCGGTTTCCCAAGGTACGTTCTGGGTGCTCCGTATCCGTATGCGATCGGCGATCCGTGGGAAGACTCCTCATGCAGAATCGATCTTGGCGGTTTCCTCGTTCTTGACCTGGGGGCGAACGAGGAGCACGCGGTTGACGGTCCGGGAGCGGACATCTACATCGAAGAGGTCGACACCGAGGACGGCGTTGGCGATGTTATTGGCCCTGTTGTTGGCTCGGGCATCGGCACTGATGATTCGTATACGCTGAGTGGAAGTCTCGATTTGGTCAATTGGGTGTACATCGGCCTCGGGAACGGCGATGAATACTTCGATCTCGCAGGAATCATGTCGTCCGTGCGATACCTGCGCATCGAGCCGGTCAGCACGAGTGTCGAAATCGACGGCGTGCGCGTTGTGCACCTGACGACGGACTCCCTCATCTTCTCCGACGGATTCGAGTCCGCCGACACCTCCGCCTGGTCTTCGACGGTCCCGTAGCTGCTTGGCTTTCAAAGATTCGGCACGCATCACACTCTTTCGACCCGGCCTCGCGGGGCTCCCGCCACGAAGGCGACTCGCGGCGTAGGGCGCTCCACCGGCGCCTCCGACGATCCGTGGGGGCTCAGCTGACAGACCCACGCTCAGGGGCCAGCATTGAGATCATCTCTGCCCGACCGGTGCTCGGACGCCGCCTGTCGAGAGATCGGGCGCTGTGGCGGCCTCCAGCCCCGTACGACACGCCGGTGTACGCTGTCCACGGCTCGATTCGACTCTGACAAGGAGTGACGATCATGCGAAGAGCGATGGTCTTTGTGCTGCTGATGGCGTCAGCCTCACTAGCCGGCGCCGACTCTGCAGTGACCGAGATCGATTTTCTCGAGCAGGCGGGCATGGAGTTTAACGGTGCCGGCCCCCTGCTCGTGCAGGTCGACGGAGTGCGCAACAGGCTCATCACCGTCAACACTCTCAGCTCATCGGTGTCGGTGATCGACTGCCGGACTGGCGAAGTCGTGAACATTCCGATCGCCGGCAGGGCCTTTCAGCACCTCAAATCGGAATGCCTGACGATCAGCGAGGCGACAGGCCGCATCTACCTGATCGGCCAGAACTGTTTGTATATCATCGACCCCGAAGACAGAAGCTCCCGACAGATACCGACGGGCGCCCAGTTCGAGTCGATCGCCGTCGACGAAAAAAGCGGCAACGTCTTCATCGTAGGGAGAGAGAGCAGAAGACTGGGGTTTTACCAGGCTTCGAGCGGGAAGCTCAGGATGCTCGACTGGCTCGAGACGGAGGAGCAGCTTCTCAATCTCAACGCGACCCCCCCTCCGCCGGTGCGGAAGGTCGTGGCCGACGGTTCCCTCGGATACATCGTCGCCGTGGACGGGCTCGACCCTGCCATCCATGTCTTTGACAGCACGACGGGCAGGAAGAAGACATCGAGGCCGCTCGGACTGTCGGCGGGGGGCCGTTGGCATCTTGGCGGGTACAACCAGGCCAGCCATCATCTCTACGTCGTGGTCGAGACGGACGAGAGAAAGGTGGTCGAGGCGGCGAGGATCGATGTGACCGGGAGCGAGGATCTCCTCGTGCCCCTCCCGGAGTTCACAGAGGGAGTCGGTATCACATACAACAGCCGGAGAGAGGAAGTCTACATACCGTACGACAACCATCCCTCCGTTCACGTCGTCGACTTCGGAAATGGCGGAGAGCTCCACGAAATCATGGTCCCCGCATACGGCAACGACGGCAGCGCCGTCGATGCCGACAATGACATTCTCTACATCGCCAGCTGGGCGCACGGCGAGATCGACGCGATCGATCTGAAGGAGAGGAAGCTCGTCAGGCGGTATCCCGGACTCGGGATCATCCCGCACATGTTTGCCCTGGCCTTCAATCCTCATACGGGGCTGGTCTACTTCCCGAAAGGGGCGTCGGCGGTGAACGGCACCTTCGGCGCAGCCGTCTCTGCGTTCGATCCCTCGACCGGTGAGGTCCGCAAAATCTACACAGGATGGGCGCCGATCGATCTCATCGAGGTCGAAAGCCGGGGTTCGTTTCTCGTCTTCAACTCCGAGGATGTGTTCGCCGAGGTGGAGGCGGACGGGAGCTCCGACATGCATCGGCTGCCGTTCGACTATCCGGTCCGGGCGGTTGACAGCCCCGAGGGGGACGTCTACCTCTCCTACGGGCCACACCAGTCGTACTGGCCCACGGTCTACATCTGGGAAGCGAAGAACGGAGTGCTGACGATCGACGCCGGCGACCTCGGGCTGTATGACCGGAGAATCCCCCGCCAGGCCCACGAGATGGTCCTCGACCGTGCCGGCGTGCTTTACTTCACACAGAACAACTGGGGCAGGGAGGAGCAGTTCGTCGGGACCCTGAAGGACCAGGTCCGTCTCTTCAATCCGAACGAGCGCCTGCGATTGGTCGACGAGGTGGAAAGGGAGATCACCCAGAGGATCCTGAGATACGACGAGGCCTTACATCTTCTCTATCTGGTTCGTGTCGGAGAGATGGACAAGGATCCGAGCGTGCTTCAGGTGATCGAGCCTGACAGTGGCCGAGTCCTGCACAGGATGGAGGTCGGGAGGACGGCGTCGGACCTTGCGTTCGACGGTGAGAACATCTATGTGGCCAACTTCGACTCGAGAAGCGTGTCCGTGATCGACAAATCCGATTTTTCGGTCTCGGACGTAGAGGCGGGCGAGCAGCCCCTCAAGCTCTGCGCCTGTGCCGGCGGGGTCTACGTGATCGACCATGCCGGGAACAGGCTGATGGAGGTGGGTGGCAAGAGCTGGAAACTACCGAACAGGGGATTGCCCGACAACATCTTCGAATGGAACGGCAGCCTGGTGATCACATCCCACAGCAGCAACAGGCTCCACATCACGAGCTTCGATCCTGGCTCAGGAGAGTTCGGGGTTTTGCACACCCTCGAGTATCCGTACGGCGATACGAGGTTCGATTCGAGGAACGTGTCGTTTTACCTGGGGGGACAGTTCGGAGACGCTCTCTTCTCGATCACGAGGGGAAAGACGGATTCATCCGGCAGGCTGTGGATCAGCGATTTCCTGTCGGGGAAGGTGTTCATACTGTCCGGATCCCGGTGAACGGAAGGTCGCACCGCTCGATCCCGAAGAGATGCTGAGGTTGGACAGGGCAGCCGTTATGAATGGGGCTACTCGAATCTGAAGGGTGTGACGCGGTGGGTCCCCTTGCTCAGCGATACACCTCGCTGCCGTGGTCGACACGATCGATGGAGATCAGCGAATCCTGCCCGTCGTACGTCTGGATGACGCGGTACGGTCCGACTCGAAGACCGCAACAACGCTGAACGTGTCACCCTGGAGGCCGGGAGGCCGTGCTGGCCTACAAGGGAAGCACACGCTTGAACCGTCTCCACTGCTCGCTGCCCACCGGCGAGATAGAAATGCCCTGGATCTCTCCGTCGTCGCCACGTTCCACCTTCAAGATCGATCGCTGGATCCCGCGAGCCAATTCGAAATGGTCCCGCTCGTCCATCGGCACGAGCGGCCCTCTCGTGCGGCCATCATCGCCGGTGTAGTAGAGTTCGCCGTCCTTGATGTGAAGACGGCGCCCGTCCTCAAAGGAAGCGGAATAACTCCGCAGCGATCGTCCCTGGTCAACGTATTCCCTTTGCCGGCGACTGATCTCCATTGCAGTCGCGGCGTAGACGGACTCGAGCTGGCGCAGTTTGCTCTCTTCGGCGTTCTCCATGATCGCGCTCAGGGCCATCAGATGAGCCTCGTCGGCAGCGCTGCGCGACCCGATCGTCACGTCCGGCGGCACGCCGATAACCTCCCAACCGCCCTGGAAACGCGGATGAATCGGCCGCATGCTGGGGATGGTCGCACTCAGATTGTGACCAAGGTCGACGCTGCCGTTGATACCGTGGCCGGCGCCGGCTGTTGTCTCGCCGATCAGGATCGCCTTGTCGTGATACTTGAGGCACCAGGCCAGCTCCTCGCAACCGGACCCCGTGACTCTCGAGGTCAGGATATAGACCGGTTTGCCAAGGTACTTGACACCGCCGGGCGTATCTTCCAACGACATGATGGGTTCCGGCTCCTGCCCGCGGAGGGCGATGGTCACCATCTCGGTGCGCTCGGCGAAAAAGACGCTCTCGAGAGGCCGAGTCGTCAAGCCAGTTCCTCCGGGGCAGGAACGAATGTCGAGGATCAAGGCGTCGGTGTCGGCCAACGCCTTCATGGCGGCGTCGAGCCGGTCGTGGGGCGGAAACAGTATGTCGATCTCCAGTAGTCCGACGTTCCCAGCCAGGATCTTTGCCCGGTAATTGTCGGGATAGCGCGCCGACATGTGCCTGAACAGCCCGGACAATTCCTCGGACATTTCGTGACTCTCGGCCGCGCGGCCAGTGCTCATTGATCCGTCGGCAGGTGTCTCGGGGACTCCGGACGGACCCCGCACCATCCGACGGCCGCCACCGGCCGGTGTCTTGGGCTCTTCATCCGGTGCCTGCACGATCCTGCGTTGCGGGCCTCCGATGGAATCGGCCATGCTGCCGACGCCGACCCGGAAGTGGAGGTCGCCGCTGATCTCGCGGAGCGTGCTTTGGAGCACGTCCGCGAATTCCTCGGGATCGTCTTCTGTGAAGCGTGCGTCGTCTCCCATCCGCCGCAGTCGTGTGGCCAGTTCGCGGCCTTTCGCTGGGGAGACATAGCCCTCTTCGACCGCCGTCGCCAGGTTCTCGACGATGGCGGCGCGGTCCGCAGCGGTCAACTTCTCCGCGGCCGCGGCCGGCGCGACAGCCACGACGATGAAGAGAAAGGTCTTCACCGTGCGGACGAGTTTGGCGATCCTCGATCTTCTTCGTTCCATGGTGTGCTCCTCACGTGGGGTTATCGGCTTGTCTCCAGCGACGCCCGCGCGCTCGAAAAGCAAAAACCATGCCCTGCTCTGATCGATACGCATCTCTCCTGACTGACGAACCGGCTCGATCTCGGATTTCACCAGAACCGCAATGACCCGTTGTTTCGTTTCCGCCTCGATCCCCTCACCGGCAGATCTTCGCACCAGCTCTCGATGACGCGTCTGTGCGCAAGGATGGCACCCATCTGAGTCACCGAGTCGCAGTGAGCAGGTGAAACGGGGTGCCGGCCAGCTCTGCCGGCTGGCGGACATCGGTGTGCAGGCCACTGGTCTCGAACAACCGGCAGAGCGTCTCGAGAGCCTCGTCAACGTCCTCGACCTCGGCGGTGACGGCACCGAGCCGTGGCCAGTGTTCGGTCCGCAGCCCCTGCATCACCTGGAGCTCCACGCCTTCGACGTCGAGCTTGAGGAGGTCGATGCTCTCAATCTCGTGATCCGCGATGACCTCGGAAAGCGTGGTGACCGGGCAGTCGACGTCGCGTCGCGCAGCAAAGAGCCGGCTGCAGACGAGATCGTGGACGGCGCGTTGCACACGCGGTGCGACACGGCCCAGGAGCCGAAAGGCGGTCAGCGGAAGGCCGAGCGAGCCGCGCTGGAGGTAGGCCAGCAGCGACTCCCGCAGCAGCTCTTCGCGCGGCAGCATGGACGCCCAGCCGGCGGCTCCAGGGTAGTAATAGAACGTCTCGATCCCGGTTGCGCGGGCGAGGCCGAGGTTGAAACGCTGTGCGCCGGGGTAGTGGGCGCACGCGTTGGCTTCGAGCACGCGGAAGGTCTCCGGGATCGGCTCGAACAGCAGGAGCCGCTCGGGCTCGAGGTGACGCGACGCCCACAGCCCGAACAGCCCAATGTTCGCGCCGACGTCGACCACACAACCGCCGCGCCTCACCTCATGTCCGCCGTAGATTCGGTCGACGAAGATCTCCTGATACAGAAAACGGGTCTCGACCCGCCGAAGACCCATCACGCGCGTGCCATCGGGCAGACGGATCGTCTTCATGGCTCAGATCCTACTGCTTCCATCCGAGATCACGACTCACCGATCTCGGCCAGCGCGATTCCAGACGTCGCCGCTTCCGGCCAGGCTCGGCCGAATCCGTGCGCCATCCCTATCCGTACGCCATCGCCGACCCCCCAGTGCTACCGCCCATAGATGTGCGTGCCGATGCGCCGGACGCGGGCTATCTCCTCGTCGTCGAGCGGCCCGGCATCCAGAGCCTTGAGATTGTCCTCCATCTGCGCTGCGCTCGAGGGGCCCGTGATGCAGACGTTCACGTCGGGATGGGAGAGAACGAAGCGGTAGCAGTCGGCCGGGGCGAGCGGGCGCTCGCCGGCCGGCATGAGCCTGGGCTTGATGAGCTTGCGCCAGCAGGTGGCGGTGAAGACCACGACTCCCGGTCGATCCTCCTGCGGCAGGTACGGAAAGACCTCCCTCTCAGCTCCCGTGTGCACCGCGTTGTAGCGGACGTGAAAGAAGTCCACCGGCGCCTTGACCTCACCGCGGGCGATCGTGCCGAGGAAGGTCCTGCTGTGGCTCGATATCCCGAAGTAGCGCACCTTGCCGCTGTCCCTGAGCCGCTGTATCCGTTCGGTGAGCTTCTGGTTTGGGGGCTTCCGCACGCTCTGGAACAGCAGATCGATCCACTCGAGCTCGAGCTTCTTCAACCAGCGCTCGACGGAACTCTCCAGACGTGCGCCCCAGAAGAGCGGCCTGGCCAGCACGATACACAGCTCGTCGCGGTGGCCGGGCGCCAGGTTGCGGATGGCCCGCACCATGCTGCCCAGGTTGAGCAGGGGGGAGATGTAGAGGTAGTTGATCCCGTGCTCGTGATAGGCCATCTCGATGGCCGCCGCGGGCACGCCATAGCCCGATGCCAACCCGATACGGCTCACCATCAGTCCTGTCCTGCCCAAGGGAACTCGCTCCTTGAAGTCCACTCTCGTCCCCCCGTCACGGTGTAGGAAAACGTATCTGGAGACATCGTGGTCGGTCAAGCGTAGTCACAGCAGAACTGGCGGGCGGCATCACACCAAATATCCTCTCGCCGGCGACACCCCGTGAATCGGCGTGAGGTGTGGTGTCAGGGAACCGGTACCCCAAGCGGCCCCAGCTTCTCGAACTCCCACAGATCGCGTATCGGGATACCCTCGTATCCAGTTTCCGGCAATCTGGGCTTGTGTTCGCGCACGCGGTCGATCGCATCGAGGTGGACCCGAATCAACCGATAGCCCCTCGAGAGGTAGAGTCCCGCCGCGCGCAGATTGTCGTTGGTCATCAATGCCCAGGAGCGGCCGAGCCCACGGTTGTGGAATTTGTTCTCGACAGCCTCGAGCAGGCGTCGGCCAAATCCACGACCACGGATGATGGTATCGAGGGTCACGATCTGACCCGCAGGCCCATCGACGTGATAGGTCACCAGCCCAACCGGCTCGTCGAGATGATCGACGAGGGCAAGACCCTGGACATCGGGCGGTGTGTAGACCGTGTTCAGACACACGACGAGGCCGTACCAACGGTCTTCCCACACCTCGCTGATTTCATCTGTTGTCGCTGCCCTCAGACGCATGTCGTGCTGTCGAAGTGGCGCCATCTCTACCTCCCTGCCGGGGCTCGGGTCCTCGTGCCCATCCGCTTGCCGTGGACGCGGTTTCCCACATCATACGGCCAGTCACTCACTGGCGGCAAGCGTGACCTCCACGGTCTGACCATTTCTTCAGGAGCACCCGGATGGAGCGCCCTTCAGCATCGTGCTCCATGCGGGGCGGGCGCGGATTCGCCCTGCCCACAAAGTCACCGCAGTCCCCTGGTCGGCGTTTTCGACAGCTGAGAACGCACCGGTCGACAGCGTGCGGATATCCACATCACCATCGTTGTTTTTCGCACCAGGCACACAGATGCTTGGGTCAGGGCCTCACGCTCGACCACGAATCTGTGTTGCCGAGCTCGAAGTCGTCGCTGAAGATCTCATCGTCGGGCAGCGGGGCGTCGTTGAGGAGCTGATCGAAGGCTGGACAGACCCGGCCCACGGTGTAGTGGTTGTACCAGGAGTTGTCGCAGTCGAAGTCGTACTGGACCACGCCGGGGTGGTGGGAGTAGGCGGTGAAGTCGAGGTTGGTCTCGTTGATCTCCACCCTGTCGCCGTCGTGATACACCGCCTGGTGCAGGTGCGGGCCCGTGGACGAGCCACCCTGGCAGGTGGCGGTCGCCAGATCGTTGGCGTAGTTGGAGACGATCTCATTGCGCTCCACCAGCTGGAAGTCGCCGAGCTGGATGTTCTCCAGGTGGTAGTAGGTCGTCGTCCAGCCGTCGTCATGGATGATCGACACACTGCAGATGGACCAGACCCTGGCTGTCCCCGCCTGCATGGCCGCCACCCACCATTGGCTGGTGTCTTCATCCCACACTCGGTACTCACCCCAGTAATCGAGGGCGTTTCGGATCCCCGCGCCGGTGTCGCCGTGCACGCCTCCTCCTGCCCAGGTGTCGCCGATCTCCCACGGCGGCTGAAACCACCCGAAGACTGCCGGCGCGGTACCACTCGGGGGAAGCTCGCGAGCCGCGACGAACCCGTCGTCGAAGCTCAGTGACAGACCGTAGGCGTTGGCCACCGCGTGTACAGCCTTGGACGCGGCCAGACCATCTCCTTCGTGCTGCAGCCAGATGAGCGCCAGTCCGGTGGCGATCTGGTGCACAAATTCGATCTCTCTCCTCGAGCCCACCGCCTCGTGATCGGGCCAATAACCCTTGAGCACCTGGATCAGCACTCGCGGGTGGATGGCATGCATGGCTGACCAGGTATCGATCGCGGGCCGCAAGGCCATCAGGTTCGGTGCCTGTCGCCACAGCTCATCGGCAGTCGAAAAAGAAAGCATGTCCCGACCCGTGTAGCGCATCTGGCTGTTGTCCACCAGCACCGGGCCGCTGTAGTCCGCCACCAACGTGGGGCCGGTGTAGGTGCTCTGGGACGCCAGCGCCGGCAGCGCGAGCGCAAGAAACACACTGCAGAGCACAGGCCTTCCGTACATGGCTACACTTCCTCGTTCACTCATCCAACGCATGCCTCCAGTTTACTCAAGAAGGGAATGGTGTCCGGCACCGTGATTGGAATGGAACATCATAAGTGGGTGCCCGACACCTTGACTGAGCCGGCAGACGACGGGTGTACCATGCCACGAACGGGGGCCGCTATGTCTCGTCGTTTCGGCATAATCCCCATACAACCCGACTCTCTCCTCGACGAGGGAGCTTTCGACGCCATCACCGGCGACTATCTCCGCGCGCTCGAAGCGCTCGGCGGCGAGCGCTGGGACGCCGACGCACTTCCCGACGATGCGGCACAGCCTTTCCTGCTGGTCGCCACTGGCGGTACCGAGCAGGTCATCCTCGACGTGTGGGCGGATCGCAGCAGGAAGTCGCCCGGCCAAGCCCTCTTCCTGATCGCTCATCCGGGAAACAACTCGCTGCCCGCGGCTCTCGAAGTGCTCGCACGACTGCAACAGGACGACGCGCAAGGCCGCATCTTCTACCTCCACGGGCCCGACGATGCGGCCGGTCTGCGCGAAATCGCGGATTCCGTTCACGACATCGAGGTTCGGCGAGCCCTGCAACGGGCGCGCATCGGGTTGGTGGGCACACCGTCGGACTGGCTCGTCGCCAGCAGCCCCGACCCCTCCACGATCCGAGCCGCGTGGGGGCCGACCGTCGTGCCGGTGGAGATGGAAGAGGTCGCGAAGGCGCTGGAGGCAGTTCACGACGCCGACCTCGAGCCGCCCGTGGGCGCGTTCATCGCAGGCGCGGCCGAGGTGTGCGAACCCACGCCCGCTGACATTCGGGAGGTCGCCCGGGTCTACCTCGCCCTGAAACGGATCGTCGCGGTTCACGACCTCGACGCGCTGACCGTGCGCTGCTTCGACTTCGTGCAACAGCAGCAGACCACCGGCTGCTTCGGGCTGGCGCAGCTCACCGACGAGGGGATCATCGCCGGCTGCGAGGGCGACCTGGTCAGCACGGTCGGCCTGCTGTGGGCGCACAGACTACTCGGCGTCACACCATGGATGGCGAACTCCGCGCAGCTCGATCCGGCCCGCAACGCGCTCTGGTTGGCGCACTGCACCATCCCGCGCACGCTGGTGGGGCGCTATCGCCTGCGCTCGCACTTCGAGTCGGGGCTGGGCGTGGGGATTCAGGGAGCACTCACGCCTGGACCGGTCACCCTGTTGCGCATCGGCGGCAAGGCGATGGATCGACTGTGGCTTGCGGAAGGCGAGATCCTGCGATCCGGCGACGCCGAGAACCTCTGCCGCACCCAGGCGGAAATCCGACTCACGCAGGGTGGTACCGTCACCGACCTGCTGACCGCGCCGCTGGGGAACCACCTCGTTTTGGTGCCAGGCCACCATCTCGACCGGCTCCAACGCTGGTGGGAAACCTCTCGTTGAGTGCCTGACAGCTCTGTATCTCACACGTTTATCTGAGCCACACCGCGAGGGCGAGGAGTCGATGAGAACCTGCTCGTCCGTCCCGGCGACGCAGTACACTGACCTTCACAGTTACCGTTTCCTACATGCTGCCCGGGACGGCCTTTGACTCGAAAAGAGTCGGAACAATGCCCACCCATATCAGGCCCGTAAAACTACTCGGCGCCCGACGCCGCGCGTGGTGACGCGTCGCCGCCCTCACCCTGTTGGTGTTCACCCTTTCAGCCGCCGGAGTCTGGCCTGTCGAGGCGCCCTTTGGGGCTCAGCTGGTGATCTCGACGGCACACAGCGACGCGGAGCACGCAGTGGCCGCCGATCTGGACGGCGATGGGGATCTCGACGTGCTCGCGGCCTCGTCCGGCGACGGCGAGATCGCCTGGTATGAGAACACCGGCGGGTCGGGGACCTTCGGCGCCCAGCAGCTGATCTCATCCACCGAGCTCAGCAGTTGTTCGGTCTTCGTGGCCGACATCGACGGCGACGGCGATCTGGATCCGCTCTCGACTTCGTGGACGCACGACAGGGTCGCGCGGGCGACTCGAACGTCGAATGGGTGACCCTGGAGATCCTGCTTGAAGAGACGGTCGGGGATCCGCTCACCGATACCGAGGCCAACGACCTGATCCACAGCGTGTCCGTCCATCTGGACGACGGATCGGCGACCTTCGACCCGGGCAGTGACATCCTGGTGACCATCGTGTCCGGGCTGACTCCTTCCGCCGGAGTCGCAACCATAGCCTTCACAGATGACGATCCGAACGTCCAGGTGCCCTTCGGTGCACCGGAGACCTACTTCGTGGCGGTGCAGATGACGTCCGACGCCTCGGCGCAGACACCGAACAGCTTCCAGGGGACCCATCTGGTCGAGGCCAGCTCCACCGGAGAGGACGCTGTGCACGACCTCCCTCTGACGCTCGAGCTCGGCGTCAACTCCACGACCGGCGTCATCGACACGGTACTGTCGACCGCCAGCTGTACGGCGCCGTTCGACCTGAATCTGTCGAACATCACCGTGAGCACTTCCTTGGTGTGCGAGGCTGGAACGGTCATCCGAACGGGCACCGCCGTCGCGGTGGCCTCGCCCGCCGGAGACATGACGTTTCGCGCCGGCCAGTCGGTCGAGCTGCGAGACGGCTTTGACGTGGAGGCCAACGCCTCCTTCACCGCCGAGATCGATCCGGGGCTGCAGCCGCAGGAGGCACTCCGGGTGGAGTGACCGCGCGGCGAGGACGCGCCCGTGCAGTGGGCGACTGGCATCACGATCGATAGCCGTCTAGAGTTTCCGGGGGAGGTCGAGAGCCATGAGACGACTCGTTCATGTCGTGATCCTACTTCTCGTTTTTCCTGGATCGCTGGCCGGTCTGGAAGGGCAGGACAAAGTCCTCGACAGCGCGGAGAAAGGAGCAGTCGTTGAAGCTGTTTGCGAGAACCTCGAGCGCGAGTACATCTTCCCTGACATAACCGAGCAGTATGTTCGCGCGCTCCGAGACAACCTCCGATCCGGCAACTACGACGGCATCGAAGAAGCACAGGACTTCGCCCGCGCGATTACCGACGATTTGGAGTCCGTTCACAGGGATCGGCATCTCCACGTCCAATTCAACCCGACCTGGGTGAGAGACGAACGGAATCGGAAGGAGCACGACCAGGAGGCGATCGAGCTCCGAGAGTGGCGGAACCGCACCTCCAACTATGGGTTCCGGGAAACCGAGATCCTGCCCGGGAACATCGGCTATCTGAGATTCGACTCGTTCAGCTACGACGAAGACGCCTACGACGTCGCCATAGGAGCGATGAGCCTTCTGGCCAACACCGACGCCTTGATCATCGACCTCAGATCGAACGGCGGAGGATCCCCGGAGATGGTCCAGTTTCTCTGCAGTTTCTTTCTCGACAATCCCCGCAAGCATC
>JBFELO010000074.1:0-23799 GCA_041552055.1 Candidatus Sulfomarinibacteraceae bacterium
GGGATATCGTGCGGCAGCGGGGCCTCGAAATGCTGTACCGGGCTCCCACGGGGAGCGCGTTGAGGAGAGGGCGCGCTGAAGCTGCGTCGGTCGAGCCGAACGAGGGGCCACCGAGTCCCGACATTGTCTAAGGGGGCACCAGCGGGGAGTGCGCTGGGGAGAGGGCGCGTCGAGTGTCAGATAGTCGAAGCGAACGAGAGAGTGATGACGTCGATGACGACGAAGATGAAGACGAAAATCGGCCGAGCGGGCGGATCTTGCATCTTGCATCTTGTATCCGGGTGGGCGGGCGTGGCCTATCCCGCCAGCGTCCCCGCAGCGGTCAGCACCAGACGATCGGGGTGGAGGTGGCGCTCGATCGCCGCCATGACCTGGTCACGGTTCGTCTCCAGCACCCGCTCGGGGTAGTGGTCGAGCTCGGCCACCGGCAGACCCGCCGTCAAGACCGACACCAGCTCGCGGGCGACCCCGGCGTTGGTCGCGAGACCGACCCTGAAGCTACCTGACCTGGCGAGCCGCTCCTCGGACAGTTCCTCGTCCTCCGGCCCACTGCGAACGAAATCGTCGAGCACCGATCGGCACACGTCCACGGCGCGATCCAGATCGCTCGGGGCGACGGTGAGGAACGTCGCCCAGGGTCCGGCGATGTGCAGCGTTCCGAAGAACCTGCTGTAGATTCCGTAGGTGAGGCCCTCCCGGTCGCGAACCGCGAGCCCCAGCCGGGAGGTCAGTGTCGACTGCCCCAGGCACGCGTTGGCCAGCACCGCCGCCGAGTAGTCATCGTCACCCCGCAGCAGGCTCCCGCGGTGTCCCAAGAACACGTCCAGGTTGGGCCGATCGGCGACATCGATCTTCTCCTCGGTCGCGGGACCGTCGTCACCGGTCGGCCACTCGGCCGCCTGAGGGTCGCGCGGCCGCCACCCTTCGAGAAACCCATCGAACAACGCCGCCACTCGATCCGGATCGATGTCACCGACCACCGCCAGCACCAACGAATCCGGGCCGTACGTCCGGTCGTGAAACGCCGCCAGTTCGTCGCGTGTCAGCGACACGACCTCCCGCTCGCGTTCCTCCACGACCCGCTTGTGCAGCGGATGCCCGACCGGGTACAGATGCCTCGTGAGCGCGGCGTAGGAGAGCGCGTGAGTGTCCTCGCGCTCCCGCACCAGCCCTCCCAGCACGCGCTCGCGCAGTTTGGCAAGCTCGTCGTCAGGAAATGTGGGGCGACGCAGCACGTCGACCAGCAGCTCGGCCAGGCGCGGCAGCTGCTCTGCCAGACCCTGACCGGAGAAGCTCACCGCGAACGGTGAGCCGGCCGACGACTGGACCCCCATCTGGAGCCCGTGGTCCTCGAGCTCCTCGGCGAGCTGAAGCCGGGTCCGGCCGGCGGTACCTCGCTCGAGCATCGCAGCGGTGAGCGCGGGCACAGAGAACCGCCCGTCACCGGCGCACGCCGTGCCCGCCTGCAGGGTGCCGGCAACGGTCACCGTGGGAGCGTGCGGATTCTCCAGCACCGCGAGGCGACCACCGCCAGCCAGCTCTCGCAGCGCCACCCGCTCGGCGAACGGTCGCCTCCAGTGGCAGGGTCGCGGTCGCGGATCGGCCGCCGACGCCGCTCCTCCCGCCGCCGGGTCGTCGGGAACGAACCAACCCACGGTGACCCGCTCGTCGGTCAGATAGCTGGCCGCGACCCGCTGCAGATCGTCACGGTCGACGGCCGACACCAGGTCGAGCTCGCGGATGAACTTCCGCCAGTCACCGACCGCCACGGCCTCGGTGAGCGCGGCCATGATGCGGCCGGGCGACTCGTGGTGGAAGGCGAGGTCGGTGCGGGTGTGCACCCTGGCCCGCTCCAGCTCGCGGGCGGACGGCGGCTCACGGTGAAGATGCCCCAGCTCCTCTCGGATCGCCTCCTCGACCTCCCGGTGACCAACGCCGGGAGCCAGCGATGCCACGACCTGAAACACCCCGGGATCGTGCAGCTCCAGCGCATAGGCGTTCACGCCGAGGCAGCGATTGGTTTCCACCAACCGCTGGTGCAGTCGTGAGGTCACGCCGTCGGCGAGAACGCGAGTCAACAGCATGAGCGACGGGAGATCCGGGTGCAGCCCTTCGGGGATGTGCCAGGTCAGCGCGAGGCACCCGAGCTCACCGGAACGGTGGATCTCGAATCGACGCTCGCCACGCTGCTCCGACTCACGGTCGTGGACCGTCGGGATGGGCGCCGGCGCCTGCGGCAGGACACCGAAGCCACGCTCGACCTCTTCGAGTGCCTCGGCCTCGTCGACGTCGCCGACCACCAGCACGGTCGCGTTGTCGGGGTGGTAGTAGGTGTCGTAGAACCGGCGCAGCACATCGACGGTGACGTGCTCCACGTCCGAGCGCCAGCCGATCGTGGGGTGACGGTACGGATGTTCGACGAAGGCGTGTGCGAACGACTGCTTGAGCAACAGGTCGAACGGCTCGTTCTCGCCCATGTCCAGCTCGTTGAGCACGACCGTGCGTTCGCTGGCGAGGGCGTCCTCGCGCACCAGCGCCCCGCGCATCCGGTCTGCCTCGATGTCCACCGCCAACGACAGGTGCTCCGCGGGAAGCACCTCGTAGTAGTTGGTGCGGTCGAGCCAGGTGGTGGCGTTGAAGTTCGCGCCGACGCGGTGCAGCAGACGGGCGGTCTCCGTCCCCCGGTCGCGGTTGAAGCGCTCGGAGCCCTTGAACATCAGGTGCTCGAGAATGTGCGTGGCGCCGGTGTGGCCCGACACCTCGTGCCGCGACCCGACCCGGTAGACGATTCCGAACCCCACCACCGGCGCCACCGGGGTGGGATGGGTCAACACGGTGAGGCCGTTGTCGCGGTGGCGCCACTCGCTGACGCCGTACAGGCTGTCGACCTTTTCGAAGCGATGTTTCATCGGAACAGGGTAAACCAGTCGAGCGCCCTGCGTATTCGCAGTCTCCCGGCCCAACCGATGCTGGATGCTGGATCCCCCGCCCACACGGAGCCTCCAGTGGTCGGCGGGCTCGAGGTCGCGAGGGGCGCGCTGTGCGGGCGTGCCATCTTCAACATTCTTGGGAACCCGTCTACTCCACGCACAAACACCGATCAGGCCCAAGAATGTTGCAGGTGGCAACCTCGGGGAGCGCGATGGAAGAAGACCGCGTCGAAACCATCGGGCCGTATCGATCTCACGGCCTCGTTTCTCGAGCCTTCTCGTCCTTCCTCGTGCTCGGAGGAGAACCGATCAAGCGTAATCTGAGGGGTAGGTGAAACGCGGGCTTGAGGGCGTCCCGGACGATCACCGGCCAGGGCGATAGATCACAGCTCTGGCGTCGGTGCCGGGTCGCCGGGGCGGAAAGTCCTCTCCACCCTGATCTCGACTCGCTCGACGCGCGACACCTCGCGCGCCGGCTTCACCCCGCCCACCCGCACGGTGGCACCGTCTGGTACGGACAGGGTGTCCACGAACTGGATCTGCTCGGCGCCCCTGTCGCCCTGGTAGTGGACCACCGCCACCACGTCCGCGTGGCAGCCCTCGGGCTCACGACAGGTGAACATCAGGCGCCAGTCGAGAGAACCCTCGCCCGGTGCGCCGCGAACCTCGGTCAACTCGAGCATCAATTCCGGCGAACGGAGCGGGACCGACGGAAAGCTGAACTCGTTCGCCCGCGACTCGGATGGGCCGCGGCGACAGCCCGCACCCGGCACGGCGAGTGCCGCGGCTGCGAAGATCGCGAGTGCAAGGGACGGCCAACGCCAGCGCCGCGACGGCGCCACTACAGCTCCGGCGTGGGGATCGGGCCCGGCGGCCTGGGTACCGACTGGGCGGCAGCCGGCCTGGGCGGACCGCTCCGCCGCTCCTCCTGCATCCAGATCACCGAGGCCCGAACGTCGGGATGGGCTTTGCCTTCAGGCACTGCCGCCTCGAAGCCGTGGCTGAAGACGCCCCTACCGTTGGGCGGCAGCATGGAGGCCACGTCGACCTGACCACGCCACGGGGTATCGCCCTCGCCGGCGATCGTCTGGAGCTGGACCCGGACGTTGGTCACCGGGTCGGAGAATCTGTTGATGACCTCGCCCTCGACCAGCCACCGATCCTCGCCCTGCGCGGTCACCTGGAGGTTGTTGATCACCACGCTGCCGCCCTGCTGATAGCCCTCCGGCGGCCCGGAGGCGGGACTCTGCTCGGTCCCCTCCTCGGCGGCGGCGGCTGCCGAGCCGCGCACGTGTTTGACATCCTGATCGGTGATGGCAAGCCCGCCGGCGGCAGCCGCATTTGCAGGAGGCGCCTCCAGCCGCCGGCCCTGGGACAGCGACACGGTCTCCTCCGGCGGCGGTTGCTCGGGGGTCGACGCCAGCTGTTCCTGCTGGTGCAGGGCATCGAGATCCACGTCGACGATGTCGTAGGCCACCCGAGCACCGTCGGGCAGCTCGAGCATGAGGTAGGAACCGGTCAGGGTGTAGCTCGCCGCCTCGATGACGGTGCCGTCGTGCAGACGGACCTCGATCGCGGCCGCCGGACCCGCCAACAGCCCCACCACCAGCAGTGCGAGAAAAACGCGCTTCATGCCGTTACTCCTGACGCCAGTTGGTCAGCTCGTAGCCCCTCGGGCTGGTGAACTCTTCCGTGTAACCGGGCTGCGCCTCACTCACGGTGAAGGTCACGTAGGTCTTGCCGTCGATGGTGTAGTCCTCGGTCCCGGTGATAATATCATTGATCTCGACGGTCTCTCCCTGGCCACATTCGAACCACAGCTTGTAGGCGCGGCCGATGCCGGCGGCGCGACAGATCGGCTGGTCTTCGGGTGTCTCGTCGCCGAAGTCGAAGCCGCTGCCCGGGCACAGGTCGGGCGGCTCGTCGGCGAGCTCGTCGGTCGCCTCGAAGGTCGGGAACAGCACGTAGCCGTCGATCACCTTGGCCTCGAAGTTGACCTTCTCGTCCTCGCGCAGCTCCAGGTACCAGCCGTAATTGCCGTCGGCCGGGGTCAGGGCGCTCGAGTCGCAGTCGAAGGTCCCGTCGAGGTCCGCGTAGCTGATCGACACCAGATCGGAGGCGGTGCGGGTCACGTCGTCGCCGACGTCGAGCACGAAGAAGAAGTGGTCGGACTCGTTGATGCCGCCGGCGATGTCGACCACCGGCGAGCGGTCACCCAGGTTGGCGCGGTCGCCGGTGCCGATCGCCAGGGCCCACTTGTACTGGCCGGCGTCGAACCCGGCCGGCACCGAGATCGGTCGGGCGAAGAACTGCGACCGGAACAACGGCTCCAAGGTGACCGCATCGAGCCGGGTCGGGAAGTCGGCCGAGAAGTCGAAGATCTTGGTCTCGCTGACACCGGTCAGGGCACCGCCCACGATCCCCTCGGCCGCGCTGTCGGACGGTCCCGCCAGCGTCAGTCGCCACAGCCCGCCGTCGGTGTCGCCGAAGTAGATCCGGTCGTGGAAACCGTCGAGGTCGGAGTCGAGGGCCATCACGCCACCCGGGATCGACACGGTGTAGGCGTTCTTGAACACGATCTCGCCGGTCTCGACGTTGACACCGTAGACGTGGGTGCCGGTGTAGTCCTGCTGCTGCTGGTCCCAGCCGCCGCCGAAGAAGGCGATGTACAGGTCGTCCGGCGGCGTGTCGACGCCGGTGTACACGGCGACGCGGGCCACCGCCGGCTCGGACCAGGTCCAGCCGAGGTCCCAGTACGGCTCGCACTCGTCCCCGGAGAGCGCCGGGGGGCAGTTGCTGTTGGCGTCGGTGGTGTCGATGAACTCCCACAGCAGCTCGGGGTAGTTTTCGGCACAGCCGGTGCCGCCGGTCAGGCAGCCCGGCATGTCGTCCGACGGCACGGAGGGCACGTAATCGGTTCCAGAAGTCGAGTCCGGCTGGGTGATGTCGAGGGCGACCATGCCGCGGCCGCCGCGCCGCATGGTCGACAGCGCGATCGTGCGCCACTCACGGTCGCCGACACCGTCGGGCGAGATGAACACGTCCGCGACCGTTGTCTGGCCGTCCACCAGGTACTGCTGGTCGGTGCCGTACGTCATGTTGTACAGCCGGTGCATCACCGCCTGCGGCACGAAACCGAACATCTCGGTGCCGGTGCCCAGGTCGTGGACGTCGTCGTAGACGCCGCCGTCATCACGGTCCCAGGCGCCGCCATCGAAGCCGTGCAGGATGCCGTCGTTGCCGCCGACCAGCACGACCCGCCGCCGCTTGCTCTGCTCCTGCATGAACAGCTGGTAGTCGTGGACGCCGAGCTCGGTGGCCTCGACGAAACCGTAGTCGTAGAAGTACATCGTCGTGGTGGGTGGGTTCACGATCTTGGGCTGAGAGTGGTAGATGTCACCCAGCACCGGGGTGCCGCCGGCCCGCGGCGGATCCTGCGGCGGTGGGCTCAGCCCGAGGCCGGCCGGGTTGTCGTAGATGTTGCGGACGAAGTTGGCGACCTCGACCGCCTGCAGATCGGTGATCGTCACCGGAAGGTCGTCGCTGACGTCGTCCTTGAAGTTGGAGCGCAGCGTCGCGTTGGTGAAGGTCTCGGTGATGTCGTAGCGCACCCAGTCGCTGCCCGAATCCCAACCGATGAAGATGTTGCGCTGGGGCGAGCCGCTGAGCTGGGCCAGCAGCGAGTCGGCGGCGTTCCACTCGATCTGGGTGAAGTCGATCTCGCAGTCCGAGTCGGCGACCGTCGGCAGCGTGGGATTGTCGGCGTTCAGCTTGAACCCGTACAGATGTCCCTCCCACAGCGGCCGGTCCTGCAGCGGGGTGAAGAACGGGAACACGGCCAGGAAGTCCTCGGGGCCGGTTCCGGAGGGCGACGGTGGCGGCGCCACCTTGAACGGTACGAAGGACCGGTCACGGGCGTCGATCGCGTTGAGCACGCTGTACAGCGCTGCGCTCAGAGCGTTGGCGTTGTCCGCGGTGTAGAACTGGCCGCCGGTCTCGTTCGAGACGCAGGCGACCGGCGATTCCGTCCCGGTTCCGACGTCGACCTGGAAACCACCGGCGTAACCGACGGTGTACACCGGCACGGCGTCTTCGAGGGTCGAGAACGCCTCGGCCACCGAGCCCGGGCCGCACAGGTCGAGCCCGCAGCTCTCCTCACCGTCGGTGATCAGCACCACGTACCACAGCCGACATCTCGCGAGCGGGTCGGTCGCCCACGGCTCGGTCTCCTGGTGGTTGACGTACCAGTCGTAGGCGTCCCACAGCGAGTTGGCGATCGGCGTCGAGCCGCGCGCCACGATCGGGATCGGATCGAAGGTCCCCGACGCCGGGTCGTTGTCGAAGTTGGGCACGAAGTTGCCGCCGGCGAACAGCTCCGAGCTGCCGGGCACGAAGTCGACCGAGCTCGCCGCCGGCTGCAGAAAGGCACGCACGTCATCGATGTTGGTGATCGCCGACGCCGGGGGCGGCAGGTCGACCTTGAGGTTCATGCCGTCGCAGAAGGTGCTCGCGGGGGAGCTCACGTTGCGGGCGTCGTCGCTGGTGATCTTCTTGCGGACGTCCACGTCGATCTGGAAGACCGGCGCGTTGCGGCCGTAGGAGAAGTCGAGCAGCGAGCCCTCGTACAGGTACTTGAACGCCAGCATCTGCTCCGACTCGGGGTGCGGCAGCCCGGTGTCCCAGAGCGCCGGGCTCCCCTCGTCGTTCCAGCTCGAGGTCCAGTCGTACCACGGTGAGCAGACCTGGATACAGCTCTCGCCCCAGGAGGACACAACCATGTTGTCGAAGCGGTTGGTGGCGTCGGCGGCGGTCGAGCCCCTGCTGTACAGGCCGACCCCGCCCGGCATCAGATTGGCCGTCGGGTCAGCCAGCAGGTCCTCGTAGTACTCGAGGATGGTGCACCAGCAGTCCTCGGGGTTGGTGCAGGGCCCGCAGCCCCAGTAGTCCTCACGGCCGACCGGGTTGTACAGCCGCTGGATCTGGATGCGCATGTTGGAGCAGAAGAACTCGACCCGCACGCGGTAGGCCTGGCCGTCGCCGCGCACGACGGTCCGGAGATCCGGGTCCCCGGGATCCAGCTCCACCACACCAGTTCCGAGCTCGTAGAAGGTTCCGTCCTTGTCGCGCACCAGGTGCCACGTGGCTCGCAACCGTTCTGGAGGGCCTGCTTCGGCGGCAGTCGGGATGTTGTCGATCCAGAAGTAGTAGCCGGCCTCGAGTCCGGGGAGCCCGTCGTCGTCGTGCAGGCCGAAAGCCACGCCCGGCGCGGCGGTGCCGAGCTCGTCCGGCGCGAAGTCGAACTCGATCCGGTTATTGCTCCACTCGAGCGGGTTGTACATCAGGTCGCCGGGCATCGACTTGTTGATGACCAGCACTGTCGAGCGGCTGTCCCGCGCCCGGTTTTCCTGCGCGAAGGTGCTGCCCCACAGGCCGCCGGCGGCCTGGGCCGGCAGCGGCCCGGACTCCTTGGTCCAGTTCGCCCAGCCGGTGGCCGGCTCCTGGTAGACGGTCCAGCTTCCGGCCGGTCCGGTGAGCGGGTCGGTGCTCTCGAAGTCGTCGCGGAAGACCTCGGTGGGAATCGTGGTGGGGAAGGACTGGGCCGTCACGGTGGCCGGTGCGCCCGCCACGAGCAGCAGGAGCGCGGCGGCGGTGACCGCCCGGCGCTGTACGGATCGCTGCATCAGTAAGGTCATCGCTCCCTCCCCTACAGCTCAGGCGTCGCCGTGAACGTCGGCGTCACCGTCGGCGTGTTCGACGGCGTGAAGGTGTTGGTCGCCGTCGGCGTCCGGGTCGGCGTGTTCGACGGCGCCAGGGTCGGCGTCGGCGTCCGCGTCGGTGTCCGGGTCACGGTCGGCGTCGGCGTGTTGGTCGGCGTCCGGCTCGGCGTCGAGGTCACGGTCGGCGTCGTGGTCACGGTCGGCGTCGGCGAGATCGTCGGCGAGTTGGTCGGCGTGGTCGTCGGCGTCACCGTCGGCGTCACCGTCGGCGTCGGCGTGATCGTAGGCGTCGGCGTGATCGTCGGCGTCGGCGTCTCCGTCGGCGTGACCGGGGTGGTGGTCACGGTCGGCGTCGGCGTGTTCGTCGGCGTCGGCGTCACCGTCGGGGTGTTCGACGGCGTGTACGTGAGGGTGAACGTCGGCGTGATCGTCGGCGTCGGCGAGACCGTCGGCGTCATCGTGGCCGTGAATATCGCGGTCGGCGTCGGGGTGGCGCCGCCGTTCCAGGTCGCCTCCACCTCGCAGGTGGTGCCGTGGCCGTCGGCCACGTCGAAGAACAGCCGCACCGTGTGCGGGCCGTACAGCGGCTCACCCGTGCCGGGTGACAGCGCGCCGTCGAAGTCGACCAGCCACTGCCTGGTGGTGCCGGCCGCCACGTTCGCAAATGCCGGAGCGGTCGTCCCCTGATCGACGGGGGACACCGCGTCACCCGGCTGGCGGCTGCCGTTGGGACCGCCCCAGTAGATGGCGGCGGCGCCGAACGAGAACCAGTCGATCCAGGTGCCCGGGTCGCGGATCAGCCACCAGAACTGGGTGCGGGTGACGTCGGCGGGGTACGCGGTGCCGTTCCAGACGTCCGCGGTCAGGCCGTAGCCGGCGCCGTCCGGCCGCAGGTTGGTCACCGTGATGTCGCCGCAGTTCGCCGGCACCGGGGTCGGCGTCTGGGTCGGCGTCGCGGTCGGGGTGTTGGTCGGCGTAGATGTCCACCGCGCGACCGGCGTCGGCAGGTCGCAGATCCGCAGGTTGCGCTGCTCGCGCTCGACCGCGTACATGATCCAGTCGTTGATGTCGTCGCCGTCGAGGTCCTCGTTCGGGGTCAGCGGGTTGGAGTCGTAGTCCTCGACCTGGGTGGGATCTACCGTCGGCGGGTCACCCGGGGTGATCGGGTCGACCTTGGCCGGGTCGTCGAGCAGCTGGTTGCCCACCGGGACCCGGCTGACCACCGAGTCGATGCCGAGCGGGAAGTTGGGGCCGCCCGGGCCGGACGGCGGGATCTCGAGCCGCACCCGCCGACGCCACTGGAAGGTGCGATTGCCGCCGAATCGCGACTCCATCCACTCCCACCGGCAGGCGTCCGGGTCGGCAATCCCGTCGGGGAACGGGGCGAAGGTGACGTTGTTGACGCGGTCCCACACCGTCAGGTCGGTGGGGTCGCAGCGGCGCGAGATCTGCTCCTCCATCGGATCGTAGGAGTAGAGCCAGTCGTGCAGGATCAGGCTGCCATCGATGTCCCTGAGGCCGGAGCTGTAGACCGGGAAGATCCCCTCCGAGCTGCACACCTCCTCGTCGTCGAACGGGTCGCTCGGGGTGCCGTTGTCGTCGGTGACGCAGGTGCCGAAGTAGATCGGCAGGGTGTCGTAGGCGAAGCTGCCCGCGCTCACGCCCGGGTCGTAGGTCAGCTCCCAGGCGGTCTCGGGCCCGTAGCGGTTCTCGGGTGCGACGTAGAACGGATCGGGCGTGCCTTCCAGCGGGTGGCCCACCGGGTACTCCTCGTTGCCCGAGAAGTACGGGTTGTAGCCGATCAGCACGTCGCGCGCGAAGAACGCCGGGTTGACCAGGGTGGTGCCGTCGAAGGCCTGCGACCGGCCGACCCGGTAGATGTAGTTGGTCTCGAGTAGCCGGAAGCGGTCGGCCACTCCGTCGTACTCCAGCATGTCGTCCGAGATCGCGTTGTACACACCGAGGTACTGGTAGGCCCAGTGCTTGCGCGGCACCGCGGTCTCGGGGGTGTCCGGGATCTCCTGGTCCGGGTACGAAGCGAGCGCGAAGTTGGCGTCATCGACGGTCGACAGGAACTCCCGTAGCACCCTCTTGGCGATGCCCATGCGGGAGGTGGGATCGTCGCCGGCGCCCGGGACCATGGGCTGGAAGGTGATCGAGCCCTGGAGCCTGGTCGTGACGTCGTCCGAGGGGTCGGCCGGCGTGCCCATGTCGTCGACATCGAAGACGTGCTCGGTGTAGCCCACCATCGAGCCCGATGCGTCGAGGATGAACAGGATGTTGGGCGCGGCGGCGCGTTTGCGCAGGAAGTCGCGATCGTCGGCGCCGACCGACCCGATCCACAGCACCAGCACAGCCAGCAGCAGCCACCGTGCAGGTCGTGTACATCTCATTGCTGCCCCCTCACTACTCTCGTCAAACTCAGTAACACTGTCGCACCGGCACGAACTGCTCCTCGTTGAAGGACCAGGCCGTCATGTCCACCTGCACGGCAGCGTGGGTCAGCCCGGCGAGGCCGCCGATCGCGCGCTCCGCATCGCTGCGGAAGTGGAAGTGGCGGGTCTGCCACTCGGGAAACGCCGACGCCACCATGACGCCGTTCACCTCGTGAAACACCGGCGTCGCCGGCTGGGTCTCGCAGAACTCGGTGAGGGCGACGTTGAACTCGCCCTGCAGCAGCGCTCCCTGGGTGGCGTCGAGCGCGCTCGGAATGTCGGAGTCGTCGACCAGACGGAACGACCCCGGCTGCCGCAGGTCGCCCTGCCGGATCATCTCCATCTGCATCTGGACGCCGGCGTCGGCCGCGTACAGCGCCTTGACGACCCAGCGATCCGTACCGGCCGCCTCCAGCCCGAGCGAGGTCTGCAGCAGCAGGCCCATGCCGAGGAACACCAGCACCAGCGCCACCATCAGCGCTAGCAGCAGGGCGGAGCCACGCTCCCGGCCGTGGGGGTCGTTCAGCGCGCGGTGTGTCGTGCACATCATGGACAGCTCCCCCTAGAGAGTGAAGTTGCGGAGCCCGGCGGTGACGTCCATCCGACGCCACTTGGCCCCGCGATTGAAAAGTGATGAGCTGAGCGCCGGGTCGCCTTCGATCTGGAACGTCGCGACCGGCTCCTGCCAGCCACTCCCGGCACCCGACAGATCGCGCACGTCGAACGGCGTTCTCCCGAGCACCGTGATGCGCATCGCGCCCACCATCCCGGCCGCGGCCTGGGCGGCGGTCGCCGTCGAGCTCCAGGTGTCGATCGCGCCGTCACCGGTGGTGTCGACGCCGAACACGACCTGCAGGCTGCCGATGTTCACCGCCACCGGCTCGAGCCGCGAGCCGCTCGAGTCGGCGCGCTGGCGCATCAGCGTGTTGTCGGGCGCGACGAAGTAGGTGAAAGAGTTGATGATGCCGACCCGATACACGCTGAAGGCCGGCTCCGAGCCGGACATGGCGGCACCCGTCGGGTTGAGGCTCGGCCACGGCCCGTCGCCACCGTCGTAGTAGATCTCGAGCTGCCGGTCGGGATCGGGCTCGCCGTTGAACGCTGCGGTGGTCACCTTGCCGACGGCGTACTCCCGCCGACCCATGAACACCACCCCCCGCCCCACCAGGCTGTTGGGGTCGACGCCGACCAGCGAGTTGATGACGTCCGAGGACGCGTCGCCCTTCTGACGGCGCTCCCGGATCGTGATCTTGCCGAGGTCGGGACGGACGTCGAAGCGGTTGGTGAAGAACGGCGGTGCCTCGTAGAAGCCGCGCAGGGTGAGCACGTCGGTGCCGGCCGCCACCTGGACCGTCCCGAGGTCGGTGGTGACCGATCCGGTCTCGTTGTTCAGCAGCCGGCCGCACACCCAGGTGCCGTCGTCACGGGCGAACGGCATCTCGCCGCCGCCGGTCATCCGTACCGTGCGCATGATGTGGTACGCGGCGAAGCGCACGTTTTCCTGGGTGTCCGCCAGCGCGCCCTCGACCTTCGACACGGTGGTCGAGGTGTCGAGCATGTTGAGGATGCCGACGAACACGATCGCCAGCAGCCCCACCGCCACCAGCAGCTCGATCAACGTGAAACCCGAAGCGCGGTTCTTGAGAGTGCTGCTCATCACACAGGATCCCTGATCTTCAGAGTGGTCACCACGAACTCGCGCCGTCCGGCGAGGAACCGGTTGTCGGACGACACGCGGATCGTGATCCGTTTCATGGTCGTGCCGGCGGTCGACGTGGCCGGATCGGGCCACGTGGCCGGATCCTGCGGAGCGCCGCTGCCGAAGTTGAAGACGTGCTGCCAGCCGGAGACACCGAAGTCCTCGACCGAGTAGCGCACGGTGAACCCGCGGCGCGCGGCCGGCCAGTTGACGGTGGTTCCGGCAGAGTCGTTCAGCGCCGCATCGGTGAAGGTCATGGCCTGCATGGCCTCGAGCGTGCGCCGCGCCTCCGACGCCAGCACGGCGTACTCATATCCGGACGCGTTGGTGAGCTGGGCGTGGGAGAACAGGCTGGCGATGCCGAGTGCGACGAACGCCAGGATCAGCAGGGCGACCAGCACCTCGACCAGCGACATGCCACGCTCCGTCCTCGCAGGTCGTACCGGTCCGCCCATCAGTACCTCCAATGCCGGCTGTTCTTATCCCACGCGCCGCTGCCCGGGACCTTCATCTCCTGGATCACGGTGCCGCTGCCCGCCTGGATCCGCAGCCGGATGTGGTTGCCGTTGATGTCGCTGATGATCGCCGCGCCCTGGCCGCTCGGTGACGTGGTCCCCTCGGCGACGATCGCCGATCCGGTGGGGAGGTAGAGGACACCGGTCTTCGAGCTCGCCAGCTTGTACAGCCGATTCGAGGGGTCCTCCCAGACGGTGAACTGGCTCCGAAACGGCCACTGGCCCACGATGCGTTCGCCCGTGTCCAGCTGCTCGTTACCGTTGCCGTCGACCCAGGACACCAGGACCTGGGACACGCCGCCGCCCTGCATCGACATCGCCACCGGTTGCCCGCTCTTGATCGCGTTGATGCGGGAAACCGCCAGCGCCTGGCGCATCATCTTCACCTGGCCGAGCATCTCGGCCCGGACCTTGGCGCGGAGCAAATTGGGCAGCCCGACCACGGCAACGACACCGACGATGACCATGACCACCATCAGCTCGATGATCGTGAAGCCGGACTGTGCTCGGCCTCGACCCCTCTTTCGGACGGGCCCGAGACCGAAGCGTGCGGTCGCTTCGCGGATCGAATAGGTGAACTGCATCACATCAAGCATCGCGCCCTCCTCAAGGCACCGTCAAGCGGTCCCGGACGACATTGAAATACCTTTGACAATCTGGATTTCCCGGATTCTGCGGTCGAACGGCAGTCGGCGGCGGCACGGCCGGTCCTCATCACTTGTTCAGATTCAGGTCAAAAACCCACAACCGACCGTTGATGTCGGCCACGTACAGCGAGCCCTCTCGGAACGCGATCCCGGACGGTGCGATGCCCTCGGCATCGAGGTCGATTCGGATCGGCCGACCGTCACGAACCAGCCACAGCGCCGACGCTGGGGTGTCCGACACCAGCCACAGGTCGGGGCCTAGCGCCGCCACCTGGGGCCGCGAGTAGAACTCGCTCCACGCGTCGGGCAGCGCCACCGCCCTGAGCGGTCCTCCGTCGCGATCCACCTCCTGCAGGCGGTGGTTGCCGGTGTCACACACCAGCAGACGATCGTTCGCCGACCAGGTGATGCCCACCGGCTCGACGAACTCGCCGGCAGCCGATCCACCCGTGCCCACCGCTCTCGCCTCGCCGACCCCTTCACGGGTCGTCAGCAGCACCAGCCGCTTGTTGCCGGTGTCGGTGACCGCCAGGGTTCCGTCCTGGGCGGCCGCCACGCCGCGCGGGCCGTACCACCCCTTTGGGGGCTCGGGAAGGGGCTGCACGGTGCGGCGAGTCGGGTCGAAGAGAACCGCTCGGTGGGCCCAGGTGTCGGCGATCACCAGCAGGTTGCCGCGCGTCCACGCCACCGCCTCCGGCTGTTGCAGCTCGCCCGGAAAGGCAGCCGGCAGCGGCTTGCCGTCGGCATCAAAGAGCAGCACGGTGGACAGGCCGACGTCGGCGACCGCGACCACACCGTCATCTCGCACCGCGACCCCGCGCGGCTCGCTCAGCCAACCGTGGCCGATCACCCTGGCATTGGACACCGGCAACACCGCCGCGAGGGTGGCGGGCGTCGTCGCCGGCTGCGCCCCCGGCACCTCGTCGTCGATGCGGCGCAGCACGGTGATGTCGGATGACCCGACCTCGCTCCAGGGAATCCTGCCGAGCACGTAGCGCCAGACGTCCCCGGGGTCCGGGGCCTGGCTCTCCATCAGCCACCACCCCCTCAGCGGCAGTCGCTCGCTGGTGTAGCCGGGCCCGAGCGCACGCCGCACCGTGCCCTCCTGGTCGACGTTGCACAGCACGAGCGGCGGCCGCATGCCCGGCGTCGGCTCGGACCACCACACCGGCGTGGCGCGGAAGTACCATGTCAGCGGCCAGCCCGCCTCGCCGGCCACCGCGGCCACCGGGTCGACGCCCTCGTCGCGCAGTGCCAGCCCCTCGCGCACGACCTGCTTGATCTCGGGGCAGGTCTGCACGTAGATCAGCGCCTCCGCCCGTCTCAGATTGGGCGAGATCTCGTCCCAGAAGAAGTTCGCGGCAACGCTGAAGACGAGGGTGACTGCCAGGGCACCGCCCGCGAGCGCACGGCTCCACCACCGACCGCGAGGACCGAAGGTGCGCGCCAACTGGGCGCCGGCGAGCGGCAGGAAGGCCCACACCTGGTGCACCAGCAGCCACGGCACCTTCTCCCGGAGGTATCCGTACATCGCCACCGACAGCACGGCGAAGAGGATGAGTGCCGCTTCCACCCGACGTATCCGGCGGCCCCTGCGGACGAGCCACGTGACGGCGGCAACGATCGGCAGGAAGTCGTACAACGCCAGCCGCGGCAGGTGGTACCACCATGGCCCCGCGACCCTGCCGACGGAGTGTTGGCCCCACCAGTAGGAGATCGCCTTGCCCGGGAAGAACCAGTCACCGGGGAACGAGAAGCCGACGGTGAAGAGCGGTACCGCCACCAGCACCGCCACCGCGATCGAACCCACGATCCCCCAGCGGTGACGATCCAGGAAGGCGAGGGTCGCCGACACGCCGCGACGCGGCCCCGACGCCACCACCATGACCAGCCACACCAGACCGATCAGCGCCCCGGTGACGTAGGCGTTCTCCTTGGTGGCGAACGCCAACGCCGTCCACACCCCGACCCACAGCCAGGCCCGGGCACTTCCGCGGGCCGCACTGTACCCGGCCAGCAATGCACACGAGGCCGTGAGCACCTCGAGCACGTCCATGCGCAGGAAGCGGCCGTAGTAGAGAAAGCTCGGCGAGATCGTCACCAACAACCCCGTCCACCAGGCGGCGTGGGCGCCGAACGGACGCCGCAGTTGCCAGGCGGCGCCGATCAGCAGGACGCCGGCGAGGGCGATCGGCAACCGCGCGGTGAAGTCGCTGTCACCGATCAGCGCATACGTGCCCGCGGTGAGGTAGTAGAGCAGCGGTCCGTGGTAGGTCGGATCGTAACGGTAGAGCCCGCTCTTGAGCAGGTTGTACGCGCCCTGGGAGTGGATCGCCTCGTCGTGGTGGTACGAGCGCTCGCCGAGGCCGGCGAGATGGAGTGCCAGAGACAGCGCCACGAGGGCCAGCCACGGCCAATGCCGAACGACATGCTCGCCCACCCGGTGTCGAGCCATGCATCGAGGGTACCGCACCCGCCATGACCGTGGAAGCTCGGCCATGCCGTGTCACCATCGGCGATCCGCGGCCATGCGAAGATGTTGTCTGTCGAATCGAGGCGATCTCAGGACCGCCCGCAGTTTCACGATGACGCCGAGGACCCGATCTCCAGCCACTCCCACGGTCGTTGCCGGCGCGGGCATCGCGCTCACGGTGGCGGCCGCGACCGCGATCGCCGTGTCCGACGACGAGGCCGGAAAGACATCGCTCGATGCACTCGGACCGCTCGTGGAGGCGTTGTCGGCGGTCGGTGGCCTCCTGATCGAACGACCGTGGCTGCTCCTCGACCTGGTCGGCACGGGCCTGATCGTCGCGCTGGCCGTGACAGTGTCGGTCATGTGGCGACGGCGCGATACGGGCGCGGCTCGTGTCACGACCTCGGCCGCCCTCGCCCTGGCCGGCCAGCTGCTGCTGCTGCACCGCTCGGCTGCGTGGGGCACGACGCTGTTTGTCCTCGCCCTGGTGTTCGCACTCACCCGGCAGCGGCGCGAACGTACCGAGCCGTGGTCATCGCAACTGGTGTCGGGGGCCGAAGCCGCCGCGCTCCTCGTGGTGATCGTTGTGGCAGTGGGATTCCGGTTCTTCACCCTCAACCGCGTCGTGCACTACTTCGAGGGCGAGCTGTCGCCGTACCTGGTGGGTGCCGCCGACCTCCAGGGAATGCTCCTGGCAAACACCGCCATCCACGGACCGTGGGCACCCCTCGGTCTGCTGTTCTACCTGCCGATTCACCTGGCGGTGTCGTACGCCGGCACGACGGTTCTGGCGGTACGACTGGCGTCGGCCGCCATCGGCGTGGCCACCATTGTCGCGGCATTCCTGCTGGCGCGTACGGTGGCCGGCCGCAGTGCCGGCCTGACGGCCTCCCTGCTGCTCGCCCTGGACCCGCTGCAGATCGGCTGGAGCCGCAGCGACGTCCACCCGCACGGTGTCACGGCGTGGCCCGCCCTGCTGCTGGCTTGGGCCACCCTGCGGGCGATCGAAACGCGCGCTACCGGCTGGTTCGTCGCCCTGACCGTGCTGATGGGACTGAGCTGGCACCAGTACCCCTCGGGCCAGCCGGCGATGTTGATCCCGCCGCTGGTTCTGCTGATCCACGCTGCCACCCACCGCGGCTTCGCGCGCTCGGTGGGCTGGAGGTGGGTCCTGGTCGCGCTCGGCCTCGGGGCGTGGTCGGTCGGCTACTCGGTTGTACACTGGCTGGGCACCGGACGTCTCGCCGGTCTCGGGCATTACTTCCACCTGCTGGGGCCACGGGTCGCGGCGGAAGATCCGGCCGTGACGCCGTCGTTGCTGCGCCACGCGGTGGACACCGGCGCCGATCTGGTCAAGGGCATCTACGTCGAGATCCCGCACCTGTTCCACCAGACCTTCATTCCGGAGATCGACCCGTCGCTGCCGCTTCGCGCCCTGCCGTGGTTGGTCGCCGCCTTCACGGTGGTCGGCGCCGCTATCCTGTTGGCGCGTCTCCCGTCGCCGCGCGCGGTGGTGATGGTGGTGTCGGTGCTGTGCGCATTCATCCCGGCCGCGCTGTCGGACATCGCATACGTGAAGCGGGCGGCGGTCCTGTACCCGCTGCTCGCAATCGTCGCGGCCGTCGGTATTGCCGCGTTGCTCGCTGCGGTCGGCGCCTCTCTCGGCCCGCGCGCGATGCGCACGGCGGTCGCGTTGCTGCTCGCCTGCGGGTTGGGGTGGACGGCGATCAGTTCCCACCTGTGGTTCTCGGGCCACCGGTACCCCTGGGGTACGCCGCCCGAGGTCGTGATCGCCGACGCCGTGGGCCGCCAGCTGAGGCCCACCACCGTCGTGATCACCAACTTCTGGGACGACTACATGCCGGGCAAATTCACCTATCTCCTGCTCGACGACCTGCGGCGCGAGGAGTTGCAGCCGTTGGTGTGGTACGTCACGACGTCGACCAGCGACGACTGGCCGACGCTGATCGCCTACCCCCACGGCGCCGTGAACGCCGTGTTCGCTCGACCCTGGTACCTGCTGTGGTCTGGCCTCGACGAGTCGTTGCGGCGAATCCAGGTCGAACGGGAATGGCGGCGCGTCGTCTACCTGATCCAGGAGGACGAACAGACCGGAGATGAGCTCGAGCGCATTCGAGCCCTGTGTCCGCTGGCAAGCGTGCGCAGGTTCCACCTGGGGGACGAGTCCAAGCACCGGATGTGGCTGGCGGTGTGCGACGATCATCCGGACTTTCTGGCGCCGTAGCACGCCTGTTCCCGTGCCCGTGCCCGTATCCGTCTCCGTATCCGGCTCTACTCACAATGTCGCACACAATCCGGGCACGGAGACGGGCACGGAGACGGATACGGGAGCTACCCCACACGCGAGCGCGAAGACAGCAGGCGACTCACTCCGGAACCAACCCCTGCCGGTCGAGCCATTCCGCCAGGGCATCCGCGACCACCGCGTTGGCATGGGTCCTGAGGTGGCAGTGGTCGAAGTACGGGTCACGTCCGGTGTCGTGCCAGTGGGTCCTGAGGACCGGCAACAGGTCGAGGCACGGCAGATCCAGGGAACGGCACATCCGCTCGAAGCTGGCCTGCGGGCGGTCGTCGTTGACCGTGCCCTTGGCCTGGATGTGCACGGGGAACAGGTACGCGGCCAGGGTGTGGCCGCGCTCGCGCGCCGCCAGTGAAAGGGTCCTGGTGACGCTCTCCAGCAGGTCCCACGACGGGGAGTACCAGGCGAGCCCGAAATCTCGGTGGGCGTTGTAGATCTCGAAATCGAATGCGTCGCGGGCGTGGTACATGTCTCCGCTGGCGAGTTGACGGCCGCCGCGGAAATTCTCGCGCCAGCCGGGATCGATCTCGGGCGCGGTCTCGTCTCGCCAGAGCTCATGACGTGCCAGCTCGAAGCGGTTGACCGCCCAGCTCAAGGCCCGACTCGAGGCGTAGGGGGCGGGCAGCGAACGGGCGTAGAAGTGCTGGCTGCTCTGGGCGTCGTTGAGGTACATGGCGAGGAGCACCAGGTCCGGATCGACGGCGTCATTGATCTCCAGATAGTGGTACAGCTCGTCCGACGTGCTGGCCCCCGGCAGGCCGGCGTTGATCACGACAACGCGAGACGATCGACCCGCCAGCCGCCGCTCGAGCTGGGCCGGGTAGGTCTCGTCGAACGGCAGGTAGTCGCCGAAGGTGATCGAGTCGCCGAGCACCAGCACGCGATACTCGTTGGCATCCTTTGGCCCGAGCTGCGGATGGCGCAAACCGAGCGAGTTGGTCTCGATCACGACGTCGCGTTCGCTCACCCGATGGCCGCGGATGGTCGCGCGTACGTTGGGGGTCAGCCGGACACCGTGCTCCCCGCTCCAATCGAGCAGCACGTCGATACCTTCCCGCTGCTCGCGCTCCTCGGTCGGGCCATTCCAGCCCCTTCGGACGTCGGTGGCCTCGACCTCCACCAGCTGTTGCGGCGGCAGCAGCAGCCGCGCGAGGCCCTCGGCCGCGACCAGCACCAGCACCAAGGACGCCAGGGCGAGCACCACTCGCCACACTGTGGAGAGCGAGGACGCGGCACTGCGGTGCGTCTGGCCGCGCCTGGTCAACCCTTGGCTCCCCGAAGCGGCGGATCGACGGTGGTGACGGTTTGTGGCGGCGACTGTCGATCCCGGCCGGCGGAGCCGTTGGCGCCGCGCAACCCGACTCGGTAGAGCGCGGCGACCACGGCCTCGGCCGCCGCAGACCGTTCGACAACGGCTGCCGCCGCCGGCACCGACACGTGCTCGGTGCGCGCTTGCACGAGCAGTACTGCCGGCACACCGAGCCGGTCGAGCCAGGGGCCGGCGCAGCCGTCAGGAAGTCGTTCGAGTATGACCACGGCCTCGGGTGACCACTGTTTCGACAGTTCCTCCGCCGTCGCCAGCGACGGCGCGTGCCGCACGTCGAGGCCGGCCGCGGCCATCGCCTCCACCAGTCGAGCCGCCTCGCGGCCATCGTCGTTGACCAGCAAAACTCGCCGGCCCTTCCCGTCGGTATCCGCCTCCACCATTTCGAGCGGCTCCAGGTCGCCGGGCCGACCGAGCGGCAGCCGAATCTGGAACCGGCTTCCGGTTCGGCCGTCCGATTCGACTTCGATGTCGCCGTCGTGCTCGCTCACGATCGCGTACACCACCGCCAACCCGAGACCGGCGCCCCGGCCCTGGCGTTTGAGCGAGAAGAACGGTTCGAAGAGGCGGTCCCGGTGCTCGGGCGGCACCCCGGGACCATCGTCGGAGACGATGAGCAGGGCGCCTCCGTCCCCCAGTCCAACCCGAACATCCACCCGACCGCCCTCGCCCGCCACGGCATCGCGCGCGTTGAGCACCAGGTTGAGCAGCAGCCGACGCAGTGCGACCGGGCTGCCGGTCACCGGGATGTGCTCGTCGACCACCCCGACCGTCAAGGCGACGTCCTCGGGCATGAGATGGGACAGCACGGCCTCCTGGCCCGCCACCAACTCACCGAGGTCGAAGGTTCGCGGCGGTGTGCTCTCGCGCCGGGCGAAGAGCAGCAGCTCCCGCACGACCTCGATCCCCTCATTGGCGAGATCACCGATCGCGACCGACGCTTCCTCCACGGCCTCCGGTTCCCGCTGCAGCCACCGCACGTGGAGCAGGATCGCCGCCAACAGATTGTTGAAGTCATGGGCGACGCCGCTCGCGAGGGTTCCGACGGCCTGCATCTTCTCCGCCTCGCGCAGCCTGCTCTCCGCCCGCGCCTCCTCGGTCATGTCGCGAGCCACCAGGATGCTGTGGCCGAGGTTCCCCGGGGTCGTCAACGAGCACCGCAGCAGCCGGCCGCTGCTGTCCACGCGAAAGGTCCCGGCCTCACCCGATCGCAACTGATCGGCAATGACCGGACGGAGTCGGTCGAGATGCTCCGCCAGGGCACGATTGGCCAAGACGACGGCACCGGAAGGCTCGACCAGAGCCACGCCGTCCTCCATCGCGTCGAAGGTGCGCCGCCAACGTTCGCCCAGCCGCCGCACTCGATCCGTCAGGTCGTGGATCGCCATCAACCAGCCTGCCGCCTGCCGGTCACCGATGGGCCGCAGATGGAGCTCGACCTCCGCACGTTCGCCGCCGGCGAGCTGCCACCGTGCCTCCACTACCGCCTCGACGCCGCTCCTGGCCGCGTCGAGCGCGCCGCCGAACGACTGCTCGTCGAGACCGACCAGGAACCCGGCCACCGGCTGACCGATGGCCTGCTCGGGCTCGCAGCCCAAGAACGACGCGGCCGCGGGGTTGGCGCCGCGGATTGCCAGCTCCTCGCCGAGTTCGAGCAGCGGTGTGGGCGACGACATGAACAGATCCCGGAACCGCTGCTCGCTCGCGGCCAAAGACTGGCGCTGGTCGGCCAACCGCACCGCCATGTCGTGATACGCGTGCGCCAGGTCGCGCACTTCAACGGTGTGTGCCGCGGCGGCCGGGGGCTCCACCGGCTCCTCGGCCTGGAACGAGCGCACCGAGTCGGCCAGGGCTCGCAGCGGGCGAACCACCCTGCCCACGAGGTCCATACCCACCAGCAGGGCGAGGGCCAGGGCGAGGCCGAGCGCGGTCACCAATCGCACCGCTGAAGACGCCAGGTGGCTGTCGATCCGTGATCTCGACAGCAGCAAGACGACGTTGAAGACGCCGCCAGCGGTGTCGTGTCCGGGCTCAAGAAGCACCCGTTCTTCGATCCTCAGGAGCGACGGTTCGATCGTAGCGGCCTCGTCGGGCGACGGACCGTAGCGCCAGAGCAGACTGCCGCTGGCGTCTCGAACCTCACCCGAGCGCAGGTCGCCCATGGACACCACCGCCAGGTACTCGGGCGAACCGCCCTCCGCCGCCGCGACCGCGAGCGTCCGTGCCAGCAGTCGGCCCTGGTTCGAGAGCTCGTCCTCGAGCACATCACGCTCGTGCCACAACACCAGGGCACTGACCAGGACCAGGATGACCAGGAGCACCCCGAGCAGCCACAGCAGAAAGCTGCGACCGATGGTCATGGGGGCGAAACGGGGCCAAGGCATCCCGTCACCCTCCGCGGAGGCCTGTGTGTCGAGGGTCGACACCCATACAGCGATGGTACCGCCGACGGATGCGGCTACACCAGCGATTCGCCCTGCGAATTGCCGGGTTCGAATTCAACCTCTCGCGATTCGCGAGGCGAATCGCGCCACTAGAAGTCGAAGAAATCGCCCTCGAACACGTCTGAGAGCTGGCGCGTAAGCGCCGTCGAGATGCCCGCCGTCATCCCCGCCATGATGGCAGCACCCTTGGTCCTTCCCACGAGGTAGCCCACCAGCCCCACGGCGGCCACGGTGCCGAAGGGGTGCCGACGGACGGTGCCGCGCCAGTCGATACTCTGAGGAACCAGGGTGTCGAGGATAGTATCGGCGTCGAACGGACGTGCCGACTCCGACTCCATCGCCTCGGGCGAGTCCGCCGCCTGCGGATCCACCGCCTCGTCCAGGTCGTCGAGATGCTCTGCCACCGCTCGACTCCTCTACTCTCTCGGCCGCGTCACGAAGCCGACCAGGAAGCCGGCGGCGAGCGCGATCAGGACCGATTTCCCGGGATTCTGGCGGATGTACTCGAGGACCTGGTCGCCCTTCTCCTTGAAGTCCACCTCGGCCATCCGGTCCTTCGTCTTGCCGTAGAGCTCCTTGGCCTTCACCGACAGCACGTCGTACTGGTCCTTGCTCTTGCCGTACATCACCTCGGCCTGCTCTCGGCCCTTGGTGGCCATCACCGACATCTTCTCCTTGGCCTCGCCGAGGTACTTCTTGGCATCTTCCATGTAGACCCGCGTCCGCTCCGATGCCTCGTGGCCCGCTTCGCGTGCCTTACCGTAGGCCTCCTGCATGGTCGAACGCGCCGCGTCCATCGCCTTCTGCGCCTTGGCCAAGGCGTCCTTGACGCCGCTCAGGTCGGCCTCGGCCTCTTCGGCCACCGCCTCGATGGCCTCGTCGACGGTTGGCTGTTTCTTCTCTGCCATTGGAACCTCCCAGATGTCCGGAGCAGGGCTATTGTACGGATCATCGGGGGCTGAGTCTACTGGCCGGGGGGCCGGGTTCGCCCCCCGGGCCAGTTACACGATGCAAGATCTCCCACCGGCCCGCTCTTTGTCTATGTCTTTGCCTTCGTCTTTTTCTTCATCTTCATCGTCATACCAGATTCATCGTCATCGACCCAACGCCACCACTTGGCTCGCCACCGGTGACTGGTGGATGGACCGTCGCCCTCCAGCCCTCACGCCCCTGGAAGATCGAGGCGGTGACCGTGGTGCGCTGAGGCGCACCCTACGACCGTCCTCCCGGGCAGGCCGCCAGCGACACGCGACGGGTGCGGTTCGGTTTGACGACGATGACGATGAGGATGACGA
>JBFELO010000075.1:0-23500 GCA_041552055.1 Candidatus Sulfomarinibacteraceae bacterium
CGGGCTGGGCATCGCGCTCTACTTCGAGGAGTGCTCGGCCTCGCTGTGGGACGTGGCGCCCGACAAGAAGCTCCCGACCTTGCTGCGCTTCGTCGACCAGCTCGAGGCGGGCCTCAACCTCCTCGCGACCCGCCCGGGCCTCGATACACCCGAGATGGCGGCCCTGGTCGACATGAACTACGCGGCCGACCCTTTTGGGGTCAGCCGTGACCAGCAGGCCGAGATCGACACCATTACCTCGCCCGCGTTCCGTAGGGCTCTCGCCGCGCGCGGCATCCGGCTCATCACCTACCACGACGTCATGACCGAACGTGGGCGCGATGCCACGGTCCGTCCGGCCGAAATCTCCGGCTACGAGGTAAGCCTCGTCGACGAGGACTGATCTCTCAGCGGCATCCCCTGTTCGGCTCCCTCTTTTCTGCGTCGTCCCGCGCTGGGCTTGAGGGCATGAGGGGTTCTCCCGGCGCACTACGGTCACGCCCCTGCGCCCCCACGCCCTGTGATGGCGACGGCGGACCAAGACGAAGAAGAAGATGAAGTCAAAGACGAAGAACGAGAGGGCGGGTGGTGTTCCTTGTTGCTTGCTCCTTGTTCCCGGGAGGGCTGGCGCCCAAGCCCCGAGTCCCGAGCCCCTCGAGACCTGTTCTCCTCATGTACTTTTCGAACGCGTGGTGCGGCAAGCCGCACCCTACTCGCCGGGCGTCGGGCGCTGCGTCGACGACTCCGACCTCGTGAGCCACCAACCCACCCAGTCGATCTTGGCGATCTCGCTCGCCGCCAGCAGGAACGCGCCCGAGCCGTACTCCATGGAGTCGTCCGCGCTCACGGAACGCGGGTCGTAGCCGATCTGCTGGACCCAGCCGAGCTTCCCGCCGGGCTGCACCGCCCAGACGAGGCCCCTCCACGCCCTCTCCACCGCGGGCAGGTAGGTCGCTCGATCCAGGATCCCGTGGTTGACGCCCCACGCCAGCCCATACGCGAAGAAGCCGGTGCAGCTCGCCTCGGGCGCAGGATACTGCTCCGGATCCAGCAGGCTCGAACGCCACAGGCCGTCGGCACCCTGGATCTGGATCAGGCGAGCCGCCATTTCTCGCATCAACACCTCGTACCTCGGGCGATCCGGGTAATCCGCGGGCATGTGCTCCATGACCCGTGCCAGGCCGGCCAGCACCCATCAATTCCCACGACCCCAGAAGATCTTCTCGCCGTTGGGGGTTCGCGGTTGGGTGCCGTCGGGCTGCACGGTGAAGTTGCCATCCCGGTACCAGAGGTGCTCCTCCCGGTCGTAGAGATAGTCGTGCGTCTCCCACCACATGGTGTTCATGAGGTCGAGATAGGCACGATCCCCGGTCGCCTCGGCGACCATCGCCATGGTCGGCGGCGCCATGAACAGCGCGTCGCACCACGACCAGTTGTCGTCCGCCGACCACCCCACGGCCGCCGCGGGCCGTGGCTCGGCGACCATGGCATCGAGGCGCTCCACGATCGGTGCGATCATTCGCGGATCACGCCGGGTCATGTAGAGCTCGCAGTAGGTCTGCGCAATGCAGTGGTCGTCGGCGTGCCGCGGCCTCGGACCCGGCTGCCATCGGTTCTTCTCCCCCAACTCCAGCGCTACATTCAGGTACGTTTCATTGCCGGTGGCTCGATGGGCTGCCATGACACCCGCGAAGAACGCCCCACGCACCCACTCGGTGTCGCTCACCTCCTGGGTGCCGCCGTCCGGTAGCGGCGCCTCGTAGACCAGGTGCTCCAGCTGCCAGTCGGCGACGCGCTCCATCGTCTGCAGAATGGAGTCCTTGGTAAAGACCTCCATCCCGACCGTCCAACCTTCGAGGCCGCTCGCCTCCGGCAGCTCGCGCAGGTCCCAGTGGTCGCCGTACGTCAGCCCGAAACCGTAGGGAAAGAGTGGGGAGTACCCGTCATCACCGCGGTTCAATGGGGTCTGCACCGCGGTCCGCGGCCACGAGTGAGACAGCTTGCCACTGAAGTGGTGCTCGATCGATCCATCCGGGCCACGGAAGATCACGTCGGCCACGCCGCCACCCTCGGACCCGGGCAGCCACGCGGCCACGAAGGCGTCGGACGCATTGAGCTCGGGGTTGACCCACATCGGCCGGCCGGAGATGAAGATCGACACCACAGGGATGCCGGAGCTCCGCAGCTCGTTCAGCAGAGCGAGATCGTCCGGACGAAGCCGTCCGTAGTCGAGGGTGTCGCGATCGCCCGGGGTCTCGAGGGCCACCACGTAGCCCGCGCCGTGGATGTCCCTCAACTCCTCCACGGTCGACAGGCTGTCCCCGGTGTCCTTGTCGCCGACGGTGCCGCCATCCCTGATGAAATGTTTTGCGGTCGCGATCACGTGGTGGCCGTCGAGAAAGCTCTCATCACCGACCACGCCCTGCAGCCCCTTGATCATCTCGCCGGCATAGGCGCGCACGACCTCGGGGTCCTGCGAGAACCCCTCATAGGTCCTCCCCCAGCGGTCGTCGCGTACCACGGCAAGAGTCGGCGCAAAGGTCCAGTCGAGACCGGTCACCGCCACCTCGGTCGCCGTGACCTGACCGATCTTCCGCATGAGCTCGGGATTGCGGGTCGCACCGAGGCCGATGTTGTGGGGAAAGATAGTTGCTCCGACGACGTTGTTGCGGCCGTGCACGGCGTCCGTCCCCCACAGCACAGGAATCCCGTGGCCGCCCCCGGAGGTGTCCATCGACGCCTCCCAGAGAGAATCAGCCAACGCCAGCCAATCCTCCGGAGCCGCGCGATTGGCACCACCGGGCTGGACACTGCCACCGTTGAGCACCGAGCCCGGCCGGTACCGCCGCATGTCCTCGGGCGTGACGTAGCGGATCTCGGCGTCGATGATCTGGCCGACCTTCTCATCCACCGTCAAGCGGTCCAGGAGGTCGGCAACCCGCCTTGCGAGCTCCGGGTCGTGGGGGACCGGGCTGCGCACCGCCGGCCAGACGGCCGGGTGGATGGTCGGTGTCGCGCCAGCCTCGTCGTCCGCGCTTTCGACGGTCTCGACCCCCCAGACCACGGCACCGAGGAGTAGGATCATCGCGATCCCAACCGAGCTTCGTGTCCAACGCATGGTGTTCTCCCCTCCGTGCCGAGCCGTCCTGTCCGAATCGGACCCTACTCCACGCGCAACGATCGTGTCGCGATCAGACCGAACACCACTGCAAAGCCGAGCAGCGCGGCGAGCTCGAGGGTCAGATCGCCGATCCCACGACCGAACGAGACGATCTGGTGCAGGGCCTTCATCGCCCAGCCGGTCGGAAAGACCAGCGCCACCCGCTGCAAGTACTTCGGCACGAAGTCGAGTGGCCACCAGCAGCCCCCGAAGGCGGCCATCACCATTGTGATCAGCACACCGATGCTCGCCGCACGGTCCGAGTCGCGGAACCAGGCGCCGACCATCACGCCGAGGGGGGCCACGCTCACCGCATACACCAGGAGCACCGCCCACATCCCGAGTACGTCGTCGCCGACATAGACTCCGAGCAGACGGTTCGCGGCCACAGCAACCAGGATGAGCACCGTGATCTGTAGCGCGGATGAGACGAGGCGGCCGCCGATCTTGCCGAACACGATCTCGCCCCGGCTCACCGGCGCGGTCGCGAGCCGGCGCAACTGGCCACCCGAGCGGTCCTCGCTGATCGACGCCGCACCGTAGGTGAGCGCGACCAGCATCACGAACATCACGGCGTTGCCCGGGATCGACTGGGCGAAACCGCTCGGCGTGACCCGTGCCTGTCCGGCGAACCGGCTGGATACGCGAACGAGGTCCTCTGCGTGTCCCGCGGCGGCGAACGCCCCTTCGTCGAGGTCGAGCCCCTGCTCGCCCATGACCTCTACCAGGCGGCCGATCAGACGTGCGATCGCGGAGACGATGCGTGCCTGCGCCACCAGCGCGGCCTCCATGTTGGTGTCGGGCTCACGTTCCAGCCGCAACGTTGTCTTCGCGCCGCGCACGATGTCCGCCGTGAACCTCTCCGGAATCACCAGGGTGCGCACCTTGTCGGGCGTCTCAGCCGCGGCTGCCGGGGTCAGCTCGACGAGTTCGAGGCGCTCGCTCGCCAGGTCCTCGAGCAGGGCCCGCGCCAGGAATCCACCGTCCCGGTCCACCACGGTGAGCCGTACCGGTGCGTCGGCCGGCCCACCACCACCCCCTCCCATCACCAGCCCGAAGAAGGTCGCGAACACCACCGGCAGTACGAACATCCACATCACGGCGGAACGGTCTTGCAGCACGAGTTTGAGATCGTGGCGGGCGATTGCGAAGATGTTCCCCATCACACCGCTCCCGACAGAATCCGGCGGCGCAGCACGAACGATCCCGCGCCCAGCATGACCAGGCCGGCGATGCCCAGGATCAACACGTTGAGAGCGATGTCGTTCAGCCCGCCGCCGTTCTGGACCAGGGTCACGAAACCGTCGATCGCCCAGTAGGTAGGCGTGGCACGGCTGATCGGGAGCAGAAACCCGGGCATCTGGCTCAACGGCACGAATGCCCCACCCACCATGCACCACACGATGATGACGATGGTGGTCAGGGCGTCGCCCTGGCGTTGGCTCCCCACCAGGCTCATGATCAGTAGCATGGCGCCGGCCGCGGCCGACGAGCTCGTGAGCACCAGCGCGGCCACCGCGGGCGGTGTACCCCAGGCGACGCCGGCGGCAATGCCGACCACGATCAGCACGGCAAACCCGAGTGTCGTCACGACAACGGTCGAGAGGCACTTGCCGACCAGGTACTGTCCCACCGAGACCGGGGCCGTGAGCAGGTGACGCAGCAGCCCACTCTCTCGCTCCCGCAGGACGTCACGCGTCGCGGCCTGGGCGAAGAACAGGATGCCGAAGATCGAGAAGCCGGGCAGGAAGTAGCTCAGGATGTTGAACCCTCCCTCGTCTTCCTCTCCCTCGGCAGTCAAGGTGACCGTCTCCAGGTCGACGATCGGTGGAAGCAGGTAGGTCTCCAGGCCGCGCAGCTTCTGGTTGATGCCCACGCTGAGCGCGCCGATCAGGCTGTCCGCGGGGAACTCGTCTTGGGTGCGCAGCTCCTGGATCTGTGCCAGCTCGGAGCGAAACACCCTCGACGACTGCGACAGAACCACCGCCCCGATCGAAACCCCCTCCTCCACCACCTGCGGCAAGAAGCGCTGGGCCGGGTTCTTGACAACCTCGAGGTCGACCTGCCTTCCCGCCAGGAAATCGTCGGTGAATCCCCTGGGGATGTGGAGCAGCGCGCTGGCCTCGCCCTCCTCCATCATCTGGTACCCCTCCTCACCCACCGTGACCAGCTCCAGCCGCTCGTCCATCTCCGGGTCCGACCCGCTCCCCTGGATCATGCGCGACAGCAGGGTGTCGTCCTCGTCGTGCAGGAGGACCCGGATCGTGATCGCCGGTTGATCTTCACCCGAAGCCCCGAAGACCAACGCGAAGATCCCGGACATGCTCAGGGGAATGGCGAACATCAGCGCGGTCGCGACCGGATTCCGCGCGAACCGCGTCAGATCTCGGCGCACGATGTCGAGGACCACCATCAGTCGCGAAGCTCCCTGCCGGTGAGACGGATGAACACACTCTGCAGGCTCGGCTGCTGAATCGAGACGTCGTCGACGCCGAGATCGCCGGCCAGCAGCTCCGGCAGGACCACCGTCAATCCCGGCCCGTCCGCCGCCACCGACAGCATGGCCCGACCTTTCTCGACCGAGTGAAGCTGCACGCCGTCCAGGCCCTCGAGTCGAGCCCGCGCGGTCGCCTCGTCGAACGACCCGGTCATGCGCATCATCTCCCCCTCGCCAGCCATCCGGGTGAGCTCTTCCAGGGTGCCCACCGTCAGGATCCTGCCGTGATCGATGATCGCGATGCGGTCGCACAGCTCCTGAGCCTCGTCCATGTAATGGGTCGTGTACAGCACGGTCGAGCCGGACGCCGCGGCCGCGCGAATGACCTCGAGGATGGCGAGCCGCGCCTGAGGATCGATGCCCACGGTGGGCTCGTCGAGGAGCAAGAACTTGGGCTCATGCAGCAGACCCATGCACAGGTTCAGTCGGCGCTTCATGCCACCCGAGAAGTCCTTGACCTTGTCCCTGGCCCGCTCCGCCAGCCCCACCCGGCTCAACGCATCGTCCACCCGCCTTCTGAGCTCGCTTCCCCGCAGACCGTACAAAGAACCCCAGAAGTTGAGGTTGTCGCGAGCCGTGAGGTCCTCGTACACGGCGATGTCCTGCGGCACCACACCCAACGATCGCTTCACCGCCTTGGGCTCGATCCAGATGTCGGTTTCGTCGACCAGTACCCGGCCGCCGTCGGGACGGAGCACACCGCAGATCATGTTGATGGTGGTGGTCTTGCCCGCGCCGTTAGGCCCCAGCAGCCCGAAAATCTCGCCGTCGCGGACCTCGAACGACACCCCGTCCACCGCGGTCAGGTCGCCGAAGTTCTTCCTCAGGTGCTCGACCTGGATCATGATCGCCTCCACAGGGTGGCGTCACTATAAACGCACCGGTTGGGTATTTCGTGATTCCGCCTGATTGCGACGGTGGTGAGTTGCGGTCAGGACGCAAGTCGGCACCCGTCGTCGCTGCCCAGCACATTGCCCGGCGCGAAGCGAGTCCGATTGCGATTTCGATTGCGATCCCGATAGCGATGCCGATACCGAAAAGGCGGCTCGCGATCGGTATCGGTATCGGCATCGGAATCGGTATCGACCATCGGCGTCGCCATCGCACCTCGCCTATCCCCACCTCCGGTCCCCAAACAGTTCATCCCATGCCCGTGGCACGATTCCTCCCCACTCCTTGACAAATAGTACGATTCGTATTATAATTATTCGTATTATGAGCGACTCACCTACCCTCACCCCTCTCCGACTGGCGATTCTCGGACTGATCTCCATGCAGCCGATGTCCGGCTACGACCTGCGCAAAGTTTTCGAGACCACACCCATGGGCAACTTCTCCTCCAGCCCGGGGGCCATCTACCCGGCGCTGAAGAGCCTGGAGAGGAGCGGATGGGTTCACGGTGTCCCGGACAAGCAGGACACTCTGCGGCCCCGGCTCGTGTACTCGCTCACCGATCGGGGCGACGAGGTCTTGAACGGCCAGCTCGACGCGGCCGTGACCCGCGACGACCTGATCTGGCGGTATGACCAGCTGATGCTCCGGTTCGCGTTCATGGAACGCCGCGGCCTCGGACGGGTCGTGTGTTTCCTCGAGGAACTGCTCACCGAGCTCGAGGCGTACGTCGCCTACCTCGAGGAGGTTCGTGAACAGATGAGGGACCAGACCACGGTGTGCGGCCGCTTGGCGCTCGAGCAGGGTATCGAAGGCTATCGCGCCAACACCCGCTGGGCCCGGCGCGCCATACGCGAGATCGAGGAAACGGTCGAAGGCAGAGGAGGACAAGAGAATGAATGACGCGCAATCGTCCCAGAGCGCGGCCAGCTACCTGTGGAGAATCCTGGTCATTGGGATCGTCTTCTCCATCGGCCTCGCGATCAGCGGAGGGCTCGTCTGGACGCTGGGCATGGAGTTCCCCGACCTGCCGGGCCAGACCCACTATCCCATCGCCGATCTATTGACCTCGCTGCTGCTGGCAGCCTGCATCGTGCCCGTGACGCGGGGCGTTGCGGGTTCCACGGGCCATCGCTGGATCATCCTCTGCGCTTTCGTGTACGTCAGCTACGGTCTGAACAACCAGATCGAGGCCGCGGTGTTCACCACCGCGGGCGGCTTTACGACGATGGTGCTGTTCTTCATCATCCCCTGCGCGCTGATAGCCGCTGCCGCAGTCGCTCTGATCAGACACACTCAAGGTCCGGCCATCTCGACGGTGTTCACCGATCGGCCCGTCTCCAGGTGGTGGTGGCGGGCCGGCCTCGCCTGGCTCGCGTTCCCGGTGATCTATTTCTTCTTCGGAGCGCTCATCTATCCCATGGTGCGCGACCTGTACGAAGCGCCGGACTCCGGCCTCGTACTGCCCAGCGGCGTCGTCGTCCTGCGAACGGTTCTGCTGCGAAGCCTGCTGTTCCTCCTGGTCACGATCCCCATCCTCCGCTCTTGGACCAGATCACGAACCGCCCTCGCCGTGGCACTGGGGATCGCGTTCACCGCCATGGTCGGTCTGGTGGGCCTCGTGCAGGCCCATTGGTGGCCGATCTCCATGCGGCTCGTGCACAGCGTGGAGATCTGCGCTGACTCTTTTGTCTACGCCTGGATCCTCGTCGCGCTCCTGGTCCCTCGGTCCAAAAGCGGTTCCCGAGTCCCGAGTCCCGAGCCCCCTGTCCCGGCCAGTTGAGCTGCCCCTGTCCGGACGATGATTTCAGGCCGAGGAGTCTTCAGCGCGACTCATCCGTGCGATCCGATCCCGGATGTCCGCCTCGGTGCGGCACAGGAACCCCGGTGTGTACTCGGTGATGTCCAACGCCGGATCGACGACCAGCGGCATCAAATCTATGGCGAAGGTCAGCAGGTCGTGAACGTCGACGTCGTGGAATTCGAGGAAGGTGGCATACGCCCGTCGCCGTCCCTGGATCGCAATGTCGTACCGCTTGCCGCCCATGATCTGGGAGTCGAACACCGTTGCCAGGGCCTCGCCGAGATCCGGACGATCATCCACCGGCACCAGCCGCTTGTCCGAGTCCGGCAGCCAGTCCAGGTCCCGCCACAGCTCGCAGCCGTACGCCGTCATCGGCCGCCGATCGGGCGGCAAAGCTCTGAGCGCATCGATGGAGCGCAGCAGGCACGCGACGTGGGTGTCGTGCTTGTCGGCCGGGTTGTGCAGGTAGACCACCTGCGGCCGCGTCACCTCGAGAATCGCCGCGAGGTCTGCCGCCGGGCCCTGCTCCCGGGGGTCCTTGACGACCGCGCTGGTGACAGCCCTACTCCCCCAGGTTAGCCGCCCTGCGCTGCTCGGCCACCCGCGTCTCCGACATCTCTGCGTTCGAGTACCCGGCGTGGGGTCCGCTGCGCGCGCTGCCCCTGCGGCCGATAGACGTCGGCGATCTCCCGTGCCAGCTCGTCATGACCGGCGATGACGATCTCGGAACCACCCTTCATCCACAGCAGCAGCTTGACGATCCGCTCGAGGTATCTGAGGTCGAGCCCGATGTTGTCGCTCTCGTGCGGCAGGATCTCGATCCGCTCCCGATACACGGTTCCGTCGGCGCGTGTCACCGCGAGCACGATCGGTGTGCGATCCGGCTGGGACGCGACCCGCTCGCTATATGCCCGGTTCCACTGTACCGCCGAGATGAAACCTTCATCCAGAGGGGGGTCGACGCCGCGCATCGACCGGCAACTCAGTCATCCCAGGCATCTCAGTCAACGATCGGTCCATTCCCCAGCGGTGGCAACGATGTAGAAATAATATCTTGAGGCGCGCTCCAAGACCGGTCACGTGCCCTGCTCGGACGCACCGCCCCGCCACACCCGCGGCACCACCCGGGCCAGCCCGACGGCCGATACCACCGCCACCGCGAGGCACAGAGCCCCCTGGACCTTCTGCCCGTAGAGCAGGGCCCCGACCCCGAACAGCGCCGAGTACACGAAGGTGCAGCCCAGCACCCAGCCGGCGAACGCCAGCGCGAGGCTGTTTCTCGGCCCGGCATCGGCTTCCGCCCCCCCCACGACCCGCTGCCAACCGCGGCCGGCCGGCCGGACCAGACGGTAGAAGCGGCGCAGGGTCTCGCGGTCCGTGGGCGGCGTGAGGAAGGTGACCGACACCCACACCACCGTGGTCGCGGCCACCGACAGCACCAAGGCGACGTGTGCCGACATCTCGAGCCCCCCGCGGCGCGCCAGGAAGAGCCCCACCGCGATGATGAAGGACGAGGCCATGGCCGCGATCTCGCTCCAGGCGTTGATCCGCCACCAGAACCAGCGCAAGAGGTAGATCAGACCGGTCCCGGCACCGATCGACAGCATCAGCTGGAACGCCTCGCCGGCCGTGGAGAGCACGAACACGGTGAGGCCGGAGATCGCCATCAGCAGCGCGGTCATTGCCCGCGACAGCCACACCAGGTGGCGCTCCGACGCGGTCGGGTTGAGAAACCTCCGGTACAGGTCGTGCACCAGGTACGAGCAGCCCCAGTTGAGGTGGGTGGACATGGTCGACACGTACGCCGACAGCAGCGACGCCAGCAGCAGCCCGAGCAGGCCCGCGGGCAGCAGGGTCAGCATCGCGGGGTAGGCCATGTCGTGACCGATCAGGTCCGAAGACACATGCGGCAGCGCGGCCTGCAGGTCCCCCAGGGTCGGGAACACCAGCAGCGAGCACAGGGCGACGATGATCCAGGGCCAGGGCCGCAGCGCGTAGTGCGCGATGTTGAACCACAGCGTCGCGGCCATGGCGTGGCGCTCATCCTTTGCCGCCAACATCCGCTGGGCGATGTAGCTGCCACCGCCCGGCTCGGCGCCCGGGTACCACACGGACCACCACTGAATGGTGAGCGGCACCACCAGCACCGACAGCGTCAAACCCCAATCCGAGAAATCCGGCAGCAGCCGCAGGGTGGCCGGGTCGACCTTGGCCACGAGGCCGGCGAGCCCCCCGACCTCGGGTTGCGACAGCGCCACGTACGCCGCGGCGAACACCCCGACCATGGCGACGGCGAACTGGATCATGTCCGACGCCAGAACGCCCCACAAGCCGGACATGGCTGCGAAGACGATGCACAGGAGGCCGCACAGGATCACTGTCTGCAGTCGGCTCCAGCCGAGCATGACGTTGGCGATCTTGGCGGCTGCCAGGGTCACCGTGGCCATGATCGCGCAGTTGAAGAACAACCCGAGGTACACCGCCCGGAAGCCACGCACGAACGCGGCCGACCGGCCCGAGTAGCGCAGCTCGTAGAACTCGAGGTCGGTGAGCACCCCGGACCGCCGCCACATCCTGGCGTAGAAGAACACGGTCATCATGCCGGTGATCAGGAACGCCCACCACGCCCAGTTCTGGGACACCCCGTTGGTGCGGACGAAGTCGGTCACCAGGTTCGGCGTGTCGGTGGAAAACGTCGTCGCCACCATGGAGGTGCCGATCAGCCACCACGGTGCCGACCGGCCCGAGGCGAAGAACTCGGTGGTCCCGGTACTCGCCCGACGGGCGAAGAACACCGCCGGCGCGAACGCCGCCGCGAGGCTGACCGCGATCACGATCCAGTCGACTGTGGCGAGCTGCACGGTGCCTGCCCCAATCCCTTCTGCACATGGCGGCGGGTCGTTCCGCGCATCATAGCGCGCCTCGCCCTCACCGTCGGGTTGCGGGAGAATGGGCGCGTCTCGGGAAGGGAGGACACGTCCATGAGGCTCGCGACTCTCGTTCTGGCCCTCTCGGCCGCACTTCCCGTCGTTGCCGAGGTCTCCACCCTCGATCTGATGCCTGTTCCTGCGGAGGTCACCATCGGCGATGGCTCCTTCCAGATCACAGTCGATTTCTCGGTGACGCTCACGGATGGGCCCGGCGCGACACCCCGCCTGCATGCAGGCGTGCAGCGCATGCTGCGCCGGCTGTCCGACCGGTCCGGTCTGTTCTTCGAACCGGCGACCTTTCTCGAGCTCGAAGGACGAGACACGGCGGCCCTCAATGTCGCGGCCGGGCGCGACGGCAAGGTCGAGCTCGGCGAGGACGAGAGCTACCGGCTGACCGTGTCTGCCGCCGGCGCCCGGCTCGAGGCCCCGACCGACATCGGCGCGCTGCGCGGCCTGGAGACCTTCCTCCAGCTGGTCGTGCTCGACAGCGACGGAGTCTGGCTCCCCGTGGTGGACATCGACGACGCGCCGCGTTTCCCGTGGCGCGGCCTGATGATCGACTCGAGCCGCCACTTCATGCCGGTCGAGGTCATCAGGCGCAACCTCGACGGCATGGCCGCGGTCAAGCTCAACGTGCTCCACTGGCACCTGGTGGACGACCAGGGGTTCCGCGTCGAGTGCCTGGCCTTCCCGCGATTGCACGAGCTCGGCTCGGACGGCTTCTACTACACCCGCGCCCAGATCCGCGAGGTGATCGACTACGCGGCCGAGCGCGGCATCCGCGTGGTACCGGAGTTCGACCTCCCCGGCCACGCCACCGCCTGGATCACGGCATGCCCCGAGCTGGCCAGCGCCCCCGGGCCGTACGAGATCGAGCGCTTCTGGGGAATCCACGACCCCACGGTCAACCCGATCCAGGAGGAGACGTACCGGTTCCTCGACACCTTCTTCGCCGAGATGGCCGAGCTGTTCGACGACGAGTTCATGCACATCGGCGGCGACGAGAACAACGGCGTCCACTGGTCGGCCAACCCGGAGATCGCGGCCTACATGGCCGAGCACGGGTACGGGGACATCCTCGCCCTGCAGCGCTACTTCAACGAGCGCGTGCTGGAGATTCTTACCCGGTACGGCAAGCGCATGATGGGCTGGGACGAGATCCTGCAGGAGGGCCTGCCCACCAGCATCCTCGTCCAGTCCTGGCGGGGCCGCGAGTCGCTGTACGAGGCCGCCCGCGGCGGTCATCACGGCATCCTGTCGAACGGCTATTACATCGACCTGATCCAGCCCACCGAGTTCCACTACTTGAACGACCCGCTGCCGCCGGACGCACCGATCACCGCCGACGAAAGGCAGCTCATCCTCGGCGGCGAGGCCACCATGTGGGCCGAGTTCGTCACGCCCGAGACGGTCGACTCCAGGATCTGGCCGCGCACCGCCGCCATTGCCGAGCGGTTCTGGTCACCCGGCCACGTCACCGATATGCGGGACATGTACCGCAGGATGGACCGCATCAGTCTGCTGCTCGAGGAGCTGGGGCTGCAGCACGAGAAGAACCGGCCGATGATGCTGCGCCGGCTGTGCCAGTGTCGCGACACGGTGGCGCTCGAGGTGCTGCTCGGCGGCATCGAGCCGGTCAAGATCTACAACCGTAACCGCCTGCGCGAGGACACCCCCTACCCCTACACACAGTTCTCGCCGCTCACACGGCTCATCGATGCCGCCTGGCCTGACGCCGTGCCTGCGCGCGAGTTCCGCTGGGCGGTCGAGACTCTGATCGAGAGCGGATTCGAGGAGGCCGAGGCGCTGGAGCGTGCCAGGTCGTCACTCCAGCTCTGGCAGGCCAACCACGCCGACCTCGTCGAGACCCTGGAGAGCTCGCCCCCACTGACTGAGTCCGTCTCCCTGTCGCTCGACCTGTCCGAGGTGTCTGCCATCGGCCTCGAGGCGCTGAGGATCGCCGGTTCCGGGGACGTGCCGCCAGACGGATGGATCGCACCACGGCTAGAACGGCTCGAGGCCGCGCGCGAGCCCCGCGGCGAGGCCGAGCTGATGATCGTCGACCCGGTGCGTGACCTGGTCTGCGCCGCCGGCCCCGCCGCCCTGGAGACCCCCGGCTGCGAGCCCGAAGAAACTGGACACAGTGGAGGCCACTGACACGTTTTCGAGATTCCCGTTGCCTTCTTGCTCAATGGTCGCTCGTCGCTGGTCACTGGTCGCCTGACCCCCTCCCACCCAGAGATGGGATACCGCCGCGGATTGGAGTATCAAGTGACCAGCGACGAGTAACCAGCGATGGCCGGGCGAGGGATCCAGCATCTCGCATCCTGGATCGGCCGGGCGGGCGTCGGTCCAACGACCAGAGTCAAGAAACCAGCGACGGTGTAGGGGGGCGGGTTCAGCGACCAGAGGCTGGCGACGGTCGGGAGATGGGTCGACGATCAGAACCCCGCATCCGACTACGTGATCGGCATCAAAAAACGGTGCTCTGGACGTATGTCGTGGTGCCGGGTACCACCCGCTCATCCAACCCTGCCGCTCCGAAACGCCGAACCTCGTCGATGAGGTCGTCGGCGTGTATCGCCGGTCCACGGTGGACGGGCTGATCCTCATTCAGCCGCCGTCGGACTTGGACCCGCTGCTCACCGCCCTGCCCGATGCGGAGATGGTCTTCGTCCGGATTTCACAGCGGCCCTGAGAGGGACCGGGCCACTCCATCTCGGTCGACGACGAGCAGGCGGCACGTCGGATGACGGATCGCCTGATCTCGCTCGGGCACCGGCGAGCGGCCGACACGGCAGGTGCTCGAATTGGAGGTCGTGATCCGAGAGTCCACCGCTCGGTGTCCGCAGTAGAGCGCCGTTTCCGTATCCGAATCCGACCCCTCGGTCTCCGAGGGCGAATCGGGCACGGACGCGGACGCGGCGAGGTAGCTCACCTCGGGGCATAGGACGTCAGGGATAGAAGTTCCGTGCCCACGTGTGCCGGCGCAGAATCTCGAGGGTCTCCCGTTTCAGTGGACCCTGCTCGGAGACTGCAGCGTTGGCCTCGGCGTGCGCGACCGTCCGCATGCCCGGAATCACGGTGGACACCGCCGCATGTGAAAGACAGAAGCGAAGTGCGATCTCCGCCAAAGTGCCGGAAACCTCCTCGAGGTCTGCCTGGAGCGCGGTCACACGATCCTCCACCTCACCCTTGCGGTCTCCCCGGAAATAACCGGCACGGAAGTCGGTGGGTTCGAACTCGGTATCCCGGGTGATCGCACCGGTGAGCCCGCCCTCGTCGAGTGGCACCCGCGCGATCACCCCCACCCCGAGCTCCCGGGCGAGCGGCAACAGGTTTGCCTCCGGGCTCTGGTCGAAGATGTTGTAGATCACCTGCACCGAGTTCACACGCCCGGTCCTGACGAGGTCGAGCGCCGAATCCGGGTCGTGATCGTTGATCGACACCCCGACCGCGTTCACCTTGCCGGAACGCTTCAGGTCCTCGAAGGCGCGTCGCCAATCGTCCCGCTCGAGCCACTCCGGGTTCCACACGTGAAGCTGCTGGAGATCGATCACGTCGAGACCCAGGTTGCGCAGGCTCTGCTCGGTACACCGTACCACGTGGTCGTAGGGGAAGACGTGGTCGATGTCGATCCCCGGTCGTGCCGGCCACAGCTGGTTCTTCGGTGGGACCTTGGTCGCGACGTAGATCTGCCGGTCGGACTCGCGCACGATGCGACCGACCAGCCGCTCACTGTGACCGCCGCCATAGGCGAGCGCGGTGTCGATGAAGTCGAGTCCCAGCTCGATGGCGCGGTGCACCGCCCGCAGCGACTCGTCGTCCGCACCCCCGAGCCACTGCACGCCGCCGATACCCCACGTGCCGTAACCGATCTCGCTGATCTCCCAGCCGGTGCCGCCGAACATTCGGTACTTCATACGCCAATCATACGAAACTGCGCGACGTTGGACGGCCGCGAGCACCGACCGGTCAACCGGCGCCCAGCTCCAGTCCCAGCATGGTGACGTATTCTGCGATCTTTTTCGTCCAGATGATCCGCACCGGTTTCACCGTGTCGTCGGCTTCCTTCAGGAAGAACTCGTCCTCCATCTGGAGCGGGTCCTCCCCAACGTAGACCCCTCCGATTCCGTTGCCGCTGATGTCGCGAAGCATGATGGAAATTTCGCGCTCATTCCCGGCGCGGTCCCTCGCAATGAGACCCACCATCCTGAACGACGCCTCCCGCTCTTTTTCTCGGCGTTCCTCGGTCATCGCTGGCCTCCTCTCCAAGAGCCTATCGGCTGTGCCGGGTACCGCCGCCACCTCGGTCGCGCCCGATCTCAGAGCTGATCCCTGAGATCCCCTGACTCAAAGGTGGACCAATCGGAGTATTCGTGTCAACGGCATTGTCTCCGGCCTGCCGATGAAACCCGGAACGCCATATGTGCCTATTATTCAGTCGGGCCCTTTGGGAGAGTACGATGATCAGGATTTCGATGATGATTCTCACGCTTGTGTGTGCGGGTTCGGCCGTGGCCGCAGACGGTTCGCTCACTGCGGTCATCGACTGGTCGCAGTGGGACAACATTCTGCGCGCCCACGTGGTCGACGGTCGGGTCGATTACGACGCGATCCGGGACGATCCGGGGTTCGACGCAACGGTCGAGCGGATCGCGTCCGCCGACCTCGCCGGCCACGATCGCGCGACACTGCTCACCTTCTACATCAACACCTACAACGTGCTCGCGGTCCGGGGCATCCTCAACGGTCGCTCTCCCCGATCGAACCTCGGCAAGCTGCGGTTCTTCTACCGCGACAAATATGCGCTCGCGGGTGAGAAGATCAGTCTGAACCGGCTCGAACACAACCGCATCAGACCCCTCGGCGAGCCACGGATCCACTTCGCGATCGTGTGCGCGGCGGCCTCCTGTCCACCGCTGCGGAGCGAGGCGTACGCCGTCGAGTCCCTCGACCGCCAACTCGACGAAAACGCCCGGGCATTCCTCGACGACCCGAGCAAGAACCGCGTCGACCTCGAGGCCGGAGCCGCCTACCTGTCGAAGATCTTCAAGTGGTTTCGAGAGGACTTCGAAGCCGCCGCCGGGAGCGTACAGAGTTACGTCGCGGAATTCATCGATGACCCACGGGCGGCGCAGTCCCTGCGTGACGGCCGCCTCGACGTTCGCTACCTCGACTACGATTGGTCATTGAACGGGACCCTCCACTCGGAGTAACCTCGGGCCCGGAGTTTCAACTTGTGATTTCGGTGGTCATCCCCACCCTGAACGAGGAGATCGCCCTTCCCGCCACCCTGGTATCGTTACTCGATCAGGACTGCGACTTCGAGGCGATCGTCGTGGACGGCGGCAGCAGCGACCGTACCCCGGCCATCGTCGAGGACGCCGCCGCATCCCATCCCGCGGTCCGGTTGCTCGTCGCCGACCGGAGCCGCGCTCGACAGATGAATGCGGGCGCCGCGGAGGCGCTCGGCGACTGGCTGCTTTTCCTGCACGCCGACACAGTGCTGCCGGAGAGGTCGCTCAGTCGCATCGCAAACCTCCCCGCCACCGTTGCGGCGGGCTGTTTTCGACACCGGTTCAGCGGCAACAGCCCGATGCTGCGATCCCTGTCCTGGCTGCACAATCGGCGGTTCCACGTCACCCGGGTGATCTACGGCGACCAGGCGATGTTCGTTCGACGGTCCCTCTTTCGCCGGCTCGGCGGTTTTCCCGCCACGGATATGGAGGACATCGCCTTCAGCCTCGCCCTGCGCTCCGTCACCAGGCCGATCATGCTCTCCCAGCCGGTCATCACGGATGCCCGGAAGTTCGACCAGATGGGCCGCTGGCGTGCGCTCACCCATGCGGTCGCACTGCTCGTCCGCTTCCGCTTGGGCTTGAACGTCTCCCGGGACCGCTTTTTCGGGGATTACCGCTGAGTTCCTCCGTCCTCTTGCCGGTCTCTGGTCGTTCGATCGGCCTAAACTACCCACAGATAGACCCAGATATACACGGATCACACAGAAGAAACCATCTGTGTGATCTGTGGGTTCTTCGGGCGAGATCGCGGAGATGCCGGTGATTACTCTGTGACCACCCGTGCGAGCCGTTCGACGAGTTCCTCGCGAGTCTCGCAGCCGGCAACCCCGACCACCCCGACGCTCCCGCGGGCCACGCCCACGAAGCCCTCGTAGGGCACCTCGCGGTACAGCACCGTCCGGCCACCCTCTTCCAGCACTTGCCATCGCTCGGCGAGGGCATCCCACAGCGCTTCGTCGCTGCCCGCCGACTCGGGCAACAGCACGAATGCCCGGTACTCGGTCCCGTCGTCGTCGACGTAGGACGCGTGGACCGCCTCGTCGAGCTCGGCGAGCGCAAACAGGCCGCGCCTGGTATAGCGCGCGGATCCGGCGATCATTCCCTCGGCCGGCAGCGCGGCCATCTCCGGGGGCGGCTCCACCGAGCCCGGCAGCGCGCTCGCGATCTCCACCACGAGCTCCCGCCCGGTGGCCTCATCGATGTCGCCCTCGTACGCCTCGACCTTGACGTAGGTCCGGTCCTTGAGCAGCAGGCACTGGTACGGCGGTGACACCACCGCCTCTGAGCCGGCATCCACCACCAGGTCGCCTTCCGGCGCCTCGACCCGATAGACGCCGTAGGCGTTGAGCGGGGTGCCCATGTCGTAGGCATTGACGGTCACCGTGACGGACCCGTTCGAGTACTGCTGCGCGGTGAGCTCCACGAAACCGTAGTCCAGAAAAGTGTCCGCCGCGCCGTTGATCATCTCCCACAGCCCATCCGGCCCGTGGCTGCTCGGCTCGCCCTGCGGCGACCATCCGGCGATCTCGAGAAAGCCCTGAGGCGCAGGCTGACAGCTCAGCACGACGACAAAACACAAGATCAGAGTTGCGGCTCTCGCGATCATGTCTCCTCCCGTTTATGGCTCCTGGTCGAGGCGGCGTTGCGCTGAGAACGCATCACGCCAGGGTCAGCAGGCCGTGGGCTCGCAGCAGGTTGCTCTGGATGTTGACACCGAAGGGACACGCATCGACGCAATGACCAGCGCACCCCGTGCAGGGCGAACTTCCGTCGCCGGTGAGACGCGCGTACTTGGTCATCGCCAGCTTTTCGCGGCCCTGCCCGGTGAAGTAGTAGGCATAGCGCATGATGGTGCTCACCGGCACCGCCTCGGGACACGCCGCCACGCACGCCGTGCAGCCGTGGCGGCAGTAGCTGTTCGACCGCGCCAGCCGATAGTGGTGCAGCGCACGTGACTCCAGACCGGTGAGCTGGGTACCCGAGACCGGGATGAATCTATCGATCGACTCGAAATCCTCGAAACCGATGCACGCCGTGTGGAGGTCGGGGTTGGACAGCACCCACTTGACGGCCGTGGTGTGCAGGTCTTCTCTCGTCGTGATCCCGTGCTCTTCCATGAACGGCGCGGCCTTCTTGAACGTTTCCTCCTGCTCGGCAATCCAGTCGCGGATCCGCTTCTCGACCTCCTCGCGGGAGTCGCCGCGCTGCATCCGGCGCTCGATGTACTCGGCCCACTCCTTCGACGGGTTGTCGGGATCGTACGGGTCGGCCTCGACCGTGCCCGGTGCGGTCTTCATGGCGGTGGTCCCGACGTCGTGCTCCTTGCACGCGGCCAGCACCTGCTCGCCCTCCTCGCTGTTCATGAAGTTGTAGACCAACAGCATCAGGTCGAAGCGTCCGTCCGACGCCGCCGCGGTCAGTATCTTGGCCATGCTCTCGCCCTGCTGTCCACGGGGTCCGTGACAGGAGACGCCCGCAAAACGCAACCTGCCGTCCGCCTTGAGGCGTTTCACCGCGCCGTGAAACCCGCCGTGGTCCAGGATGGAGAGTTCACTCACCGAGTGGATGTAGAGGGCATCCACCATCTCGGTGCGCAGCCGCTCCTGGCACTTTGAAAAACGATCGAGGAGCCCCTCCTCGGTCTCGCTGGCCTCGAAGTGGACCTTGGTCGTGATGAACACCTTCGAACGGTCCATGTGTTGCAGCGCCTCGCCCAGGGCCCGCTCGGTGCCGCCGTTGTTGTAGCTCTCGGCAACATCGAAATAGTTGACGCCGCGGTCGTAGGCGTAGCGGAACACGTTGGCCTGGTTGGCGGCACCCCCCATCGAAACATCGGAGGCCTCGAACCCGGTTCGGCCGAGGGTTCGGAATCTCCTGATCCGGGGCCCCTCTCCCGGTTCGTCTCCTCGGACCGGCAGTGAGAGCCCACCTGCTGCGGCGGCTGCGCCGCCCGTGACGAGGAACGCCCGGCGCGACATTTCTGGGGTGGACCTGCGCGTCTTCTTCACGACATCACCTCCATGATTCCGCGGGAGTGTAGCATCCTGCTTCCTAGGTCTTGAGACTTCTTCCAAACGCAGGCTCAGAACACTCCTCTCGTTCAACCTCGACGGTTCCGTCCTCCCTACCCGTGCCGGTCTCCGTATCCGTCTCAGAGCCCGCATCGCGATTTCGAAACAGGATGCAGACGCGGAGAGTGAAACGAAACCGAGGACTCACCGTATGACCTATGAGAACTGGCGCGGCCCGACCCGGAGTCGCCGCACCGCGCGCCCTGCCGACCACTCCCCCGTGGTGGGCATTGGTGGGTTTGCATCCGGCCCGCCGGACAATATTCCGGAATTCCGGATGATGGTATCTCTCCAGCCCTCTCCCCTCACTCGGCTCTCGATCGCGCCCTCATCGGAAAACCCTTAGTTTATTTAGGCTTATTCGGATCAACGCAGTGGATTCTCCACATCGTTGAAAGCTGGCATCGACCTTGCTAGCGTTTTCCTAGGATTTTGATAATATCTTCCGAACATATGCTTTGTCAGTCGTTGGGACCACGAGGAGGAGGTTCAGGGGATGCAGAACGGCACAGCCTGCAGCCCGACGAACGACCGTCTCATGGAAGCATCTCGACATCACTCAGCGCCGTCCACGGGGACGGCGGTTTGCGACAGACGAAATTCAATCGGGGCATACCAACTGCGACCCGCCTCTTCCGGCGGCGTCGAACCCGGAAAGGAGCAGGCATAGCTGTGCGAGCAGTGAGTTCCGCCGCGAGCGCCTGAAGGGAAGGGTCGCGAGAGGAGGACAGGGCGCCCGCGAAACGAGAGAGAAACGAGGGAAAAAGAGGAGAAAACAAGATGCGTAACAATCTCACAGTATTTGTTGTTGCAGCGTTGCTGGTGCTCGCCACCGGCAGTGCCGTGGCCCAGGAGACGACCGGTGGAGTCACGGGCAACGTCTCAGACGAGGTGGGGACGCCGATCGCCGGCGCCCTCATCGAGGCGGAGGGTCCCTACGGCACGGTCAGTGCGACCACCGACGACCAGGGCGAGTACCGCTTTCCGCGGCTGACGCCGGGCGCCTACACGGTCACCGCCAACCTCGAGGGCTATGCCGAGTCGAGCGCCGAGGTTCGCGTGGTGCTGGGCGAGATGGTCACGGTCTCCTTCGCCCTGCAGCGCGCCACCTTCGAGCAGGAGGTGACGGTCTACTCGGACACGGTCGCCATCGACTTCACCCAGAGCGCGACCGCGACCAGCGTCCGCGAGTGGGAGATCGACTACCTGCCGCGCGGCCGTGACTTCACCGACGTCGTCGGCATTGCGGCTGGTGCTGTCTACGACAATCAGGCGGGCGGCATCTCGATCGACGGCGCGTCCGGCCTCGAGAACCGTTTCGTCATCGACGGAATCGACACCACCGACCCGCAGATCGGCGACTCGTCGGTGCCGATGCGTGCCGAGTTCATGGAAGAGGTGCAGATCAAGTCGGCCGGCTACATGGCCGAGTACGGCGGCTCCACCGGCGGCGTGATCAACGCGGTCACCCGCTCCGGCCGCAACACCTGGCACGGCGGCGTCCTCGTCGACTACGAGAACAACTCGTGGAACGGCTCGGCGCGACCGCAGATCGAGTACGCGCCGTGCACCCGTTGCCAGACGGACGACGAGGCCGAGAGCATCACCTGGGACAAGGACGACGAGACCCGTTGGGACCCGGGGATCTTCCTCGGCGGCCCGATCGTGCGCGACTACCTGTGGTTCTTCGGCTCCTACCAGCCGGGCATCCGCAACACCAAGCGCACCGTCGACTGGAACAGCTACGACCCAGACACCTACGAACAGGACTTCCAGGTCGACTACGCGACGCTCAACCTGACCGCGAACATCGCCAGCTCGCTGCTTCTCAAGCTCGGCGCCAGCGTCTCGCCGTACACGACCGAAGGGCTCCTGCCCAACCGCGACGGCAAGTCCGATCTCTTCGAACAGGAGAACTGGGCACCGCTCGGCGTCGAGGGCGAGCGCGAGACCTACTCGCTGACCGCCGACTGGATCGCCACCGACAACTTCATCGTCAGCGGCCGCGCCGGTTTCTACCACACCAACGTCGAGGACACCGGGGTCCCGTTCTTCGACGTCACCCACAACTACTCGACTCTCTCCATTCCGGGTTATCTCGAGAACCACGGCGACGACATCCCGTCCGAGTGGCAGCAGAACCCGGGCTACTTCAGCAACTACTTCACGAACGCCCGGGCCAGGGACATCTACGAGCGGACCGCCGGTGGCCTCGACGCCTCGTGGTACTTCCGCGGCGCCGGCGACCACGCGCTCAAGTTCGGTTACCAGACCGAGGAGATTCACAACGACGTGCAGGACGGCTACAACTCCGACCGGATCCTGTACTACTGGGACCGCACCTACACCTCGAGCGAGGGTGAGTCCATCAACGGCAACTACGGCTACTTCCGGCTGCTCAACATCAATACCTTCGGCAACGTCGACACGAGAAACGAAGCGTTCTTCGTCCAGGACGCCTGGAGCGTGCTGCCCAACCTGACCCTGAACATCGGCCTCCGTGCCGAGCACGAGGCGATCCCGAACTTCGGCGCCACCGGTCCCGACCCGGCGGTCGAGTTCGACTACGACGAAAAGCTCGCGCCGCGGCTCGGCTTCGCTTGGGACATGTTCGGTGACAGCAAGTGGAAGCTGTACGGCAGCTACGGCCTGTACTACGACGTGACCAAGTACGAGATGCCGCGTGGCTCGTTCGGCGGCGACAAGTGGGTCGACTTCTTCTACACCTTCGACACCTCCAACCCGTCGCTCAACGACGCCGCGACCTGCCGCACCGGCAGCAACACGATCTTCGAACGGCCGGTGTGCCCGGCAGGGACGCTGATCGAGGTGCTCGACCGCCGCTTCAACTCGGTCGACCCGCTGTTCGAGGAGATCGTGGGCGCTCCGGGCATCGACCCGGACCTCAAGCCGATGGACAGCTGGGAGGCCCAGCTCGGAGTCGACTGGCAGTTCACGCCCAAGATCCAGCTCGGCGCCCGCTACGTCCACAAGGAGATCGACACCGCGATCGAGGACCTGGGCTTCCTGATCCCCGGCGTCGGTGAGATCTACGTCATCGCCAACCCGGGTGAGGGTCTCGCCAACGAGATCACTCCGACGGGCACTCCCCCGTACCCGGCGCCGGTGCGTGACTACGACGCGCTCGAGCTGACCATGGACAGGCGCTTCGCCGACAACTGGTCGCTGCGCGGCTACTACCGCTACAGCAGGCTGTACGGCAACTACTCCGGCCTGGCCAACTCGGACGAGCAGAACAACTTCGGCAACCCACTCGCCCCGGTCACGACGTCCGCCCGGCGTTCGCCGAACGTCAGCCGGCTGTACGACACGGTGTCGTCGATGTACGACGCCAACGGCGAGGTGGTCTATGGCCGCCTGGCGACCGACCGGACGCACCAGCTCGGCGCGCAGTTCCTGTACAGCTTTAACTTCGGCTTCTCGGTCGGAGTGAACCAGTACATCGGCACCGGCGTCCCGGTCTCGGAGATCGCGACCGTTCCGATCCACAGCTTCTTCTACCCCAAGGGCCGCGGCAACCTGGGCGAGACGGGAACCCTGACCCAAACCGACCTGACGCTGTGGCAGACCTTCAACTTCGGCCGCTTCGACCTGTCGCTCGGCCTGACCGTGCTCAACCTGTTCGACGAGGACACCGTGCTCCGCGTCTGGGGCACCCGCGTCCTGTCGGACCTGCCGATCTCGGAGGAGGAGTTCTTCGAGGGCTTCGACTACGACACGGTCGTGCAGGAGGCCGACCCGGACCCGGCGTACAACATGCCTGACACCTACCAGCAGCCCCGTGAGCTCCGCCTCACGGTCAAGTTCGAGTTCTAGGGCATAGTCACATCGCGCCATTCGGCGC
>JBFELO010000076.1:0-23494 GCA_041552055.1 Candidatus Sulfomarinibacteraceae bacterium
CCCCGCCCACCCGGGCTTGTGGGCATGCGGGCATGGGGGGATGAGGGGGTGTGGGGGTGAGGGGAGGAGGGGGTGAGGGGGTGTGGGGGTGAGGGGATGAGGGTGCGGGAGCCCACAGGAGATCGGCTTCCGGGCATCGGCCCATCCCCTCGGGCGCAGCCGCCGAGGACACCCGACACCCCGCGGCCGACGGCGCGGAGCAGGCGCAGTCAACGGGTTGCGATGTGGAACGGGTGAACGGATCCGAAGACGGCGCTCGTACCAACGTGCCCCCGGGGCGTGCATTGTACCATTGGGAAGCTCGCAGGCACGGGGGTCGGCGATGGCACGTATCGAGGGCGAAAACGAGGTCGCGGTGGGCCTGGAGCGGGCCCTCGAGGTCGCGGCGGACGGTGTCCGTGTCCTGTTCGGCATCGGACCGGCCGCGGGAACGGCCGGTCCCGTCGACCGCGCCGACCGGCTGCTTGCCAGCCTGGCACCGGCCGTGACCGCTCTCCGCTGGTGCCGGCAGGTGCACGACGCCACGGTGGTATCGATCGCCGGTGAGGATGTGGCCGGATCCGACTGCGTCGGCGACTGCGACGGCCTGGTCAGCTCCGAGCCCGGCATCGCCCTGCTGGTATGGACCGCCGACTGTGTACCTGTGGTTGTCGTCGGTCGACGGTTCGTCGCCGCCGTGCACGTTGGCTGGCGTGGTGCGGCCCGGGGAATCCTGCCCACCACGCTCGACCGCTGCCAGGATCTCTTCCACGAGAAAGCCGAGGGGTGCAAAGCCTACCTGGGACCGGCGATCTCGGGCCACCGCTACCCGGTCGGACCCGAGGTCATCGACGCGCTCGACGGCCAGCGGATCGCACGCGAAGTCTGGCTCGCTGACAACCGCGTCGACCTGCGGTCCTTCGCGGCCGCTCAGCTCGAGTCCCTCGGCGTGGGCCGCGTCGGGGTCGTCGGCGGCTGTACCGCGTCGGACCCGAGATTCGCCTCGTACCGCCGCGACGGCGCCGCTGCCGGCCGCCAGTGGTCGCTCGTCCATCGCCATCAGATCACGGCCTGACCTGCCGGCCCTTGAGCTGGCCGCAGGCCGCGGCCACGTCGCTCCCCTTGGACCAGCGCACGGTGGCGGTCAGCCCGGTGTCGCGAAGCGCTTCCCCGAACCGATCCACCGTGGCGGCCTCGGGCTGTCTCAGCCCCGCCAGGAAGTCGGGGTCTTCGTTGAGCGGAATGACGTTGATCTTGCACGGAATGCCACGCACCAGACGAGCCAGTCGGGCGGCGTCCTCCTCGGCATCGTTGAAGTCCCGGATCACCACGTACTCGAAGGTGATGCGACGCCCGCCCTCGAGCGGGAACCGCCGCAACTCAGCCATCAGCCGATCGAGCGGGTAGCGATCCGCAATCGGCATGATGCGTCGTCGTCGCTCCTGGTCGGGCGCGTTCAACGACACGGCGAGCTTCGGCCGCCGCTCGAGCCCGGCCAACCACCGGATGCCGGGGACGATGCCGACGGTGGACACCGTGATGCGCTTCGGACTCACCCTCTCCGCAAGCACGTCGAGCACGTCGCCCAGATTCGTGGTGTTGAGCAGCGGCTCGCCCATCCCCATGAAGACGATGTTCACGCGCTCGGCGTCCGCACCCCTGAGCATGACGCGATACTGTCCGACGATCTCCTCCGATCGCAGATTGCGTCCCGCCCCGAGCGCGCCCGTCACGCAGAAGGTGCAGCCGACCGCACAGCCAGTCTGGCTGGACAGGCACAGGGTGAGCTTGCGGCCCTCTGGCATGGCAACGCCCTCGACCGCGGTGCCGTCGGTGAGCTCGAAGAGGTACTTGCGGGAGCCGTCGCGACTCGCCGTCACCTCGGCCACGGTCGGGTCGCGGAGCACGAACACACGCTCCAGCCGATGTCGCAGGTCGCTCGGGATATTGGTCATCTCGGCGAAGGAGGCCGCGTGGCGCTGCAGGATCCAGTGCGCCACCTGGCGCGTACGGAAGCCACGGTCGACGTGAGGCTCGAGCAGCGTGTCGATCTGCTTGGCGGTCTTACCGATCAGGTTGGTCATCGGGTTCGGGGCGTGGGGAGGTCGGTCGCGAGCGGTGGCGCGTCGGCGAGATGCCGAGCGACGTGAGGAACTGGGCGTCGCCGGCGTCGATGCGGTAGTCCGCGGCGGCCTCTGTAGGATCCACGTGGATGTGGATCGCCCCATTCTCGACGTCGAGAACCCCGCCGTCGCGGCACGCGAGGGAGGCCTCGAGCAGCATCACCGCCCGCCAGCCGTTCTCGTGCAGCTCGTCGAGGCACTCGCGCACTTCCTTGGACTGGACCACGGATCCGTGGACCGCCTGCCCGAGCCGCTTCAACAGCTGCTGGAGCCTCTGGGTTCTCGACTCCTCCATACTCTCCTCGACCTCCAAAACCCTCCGCCCGCACCCGATCTTCCCATACTAGCAAACTGACGACCGATCAGACGCCGATTGCCGCACCCCGAAGACTGTAGTAGGTTGCGGTGCGCACGATGGCACCGATCCACCCCCTGGACACCCCCTCCCGATGGCGCCTCAGAGAGCCCCTGGCAGGCGATGCCTCCACCAGGAGGTACTGCAGGCTCGAGGACCGCGACGGGCGCACGTGGATCCTCGCCGACTACCCTGCCGAGGCGCGGCAAACCCTGCCGCGCGACCTCGACGTGCTGGCCTGGATGCGTGCACGCCACCTGCGAGTACCCGAGATCGTCGACCACGATCCGGTGGGTGGCTGGATGTTGCTCGAGGACCTCGGCAGCACCGACGCGGAGCACACCCTGCGCATGTGCGAACCGCGACACCGACTGCGCCTATTCGAGGCCACCCTGGCACCGCTGGTCGCGCTGTCGGCGATCGAACCCGCCGAGCTGCCCGCCTGGAATCCGCCGCTCGACCGCGGCCGCCTGCGCTGGGAGCTCGCCGGGTTCGAGCTGTGGTTCGTTTCCGGTCGCACCGGCCGGCCACCCACCCCCGAGCTGACGATGTGGCTCGACGCGCTGGCCGAGGGGGTCTCCGGCCATCCGCGGCGGGTATGCCACCGCGACTATCACCTCAACAATCTGTTCTTCCTCGAGGGCGGCGACGTCGGGATGATCGACGTCCAGGACGTGTTGCTGGGGCCCGACACCTACGACGCCGTCTCGCTGGTCGCGGAACGGGCCGCGCCCGAGCTGATTGGCAAGACCGAACGGCAACAGTGGCTCGAACGCTGGGCCGAGCGCACCGGCGCCGCCCCCGGGTGGCAGGAGCGGATGGAAGAGGTTCGGCTGTAGCGGGCGCTCAAGGTGCTCGGAACATTCGGCCGACTCGTGGCGGCGGGCGAGTTCCGCTATCGGCCGTGGCTCGAGGCGCTGATCCGACAGCTCGCGGCCGAGGGCGACCAGCTGCGGCTGCACCCACACGTGACTCGGCTTCTGGTAGACTAGGCCGGTACGGAGGTCATTATGTTCGGGAGTCTTGGTCTCCCAGAGTTGCTGATCATCCTCGCCATCATCGTGGTGCTGTTCGGCGTGAACAAGCTGCCGCGCCTCGGCAAGGGACTCGGCGAGGGACTCCGGAACTTCAAGGACTCGATCCGCCCCCAGGACGAGGACAAGAAGGACGACGACGGGGCCACCGAACCCAAGTAACGCGATCTCCAGCTTTCCCGCCAGCGGCGCAAACCTCGAGGGAACAACTCCATCGACCGCACGGTTGAAGCTCGGGTGTGGGCCGACGGCCTTCGTCGACCCAGGAGGTGTGTACCGTGGCCGACCCCAGCAGGCGAGCCCAGATCATCGAGACCACGCTGCGCGAGATGCTCGACGCCACTCACGTCGAGGTCGCGGACGACAGCGCCGCGCACGCCGGCCACCTCGGGGCCGAGGGTGGGGGAGGCCACTTCCGGGTGCTGGTCGTGTCGCCACGCTTCGAGGGTCTCTCTCCGGTGGCGGCGCAACGGCTCGTCTACTCCGCGCTCGGTGACTTCATGACGACCGACGTCCACGCCCTCGAGATGCGCACCCTGACCCCCGAGGCCTGGCAACGGGTGGCCGGCGAATCCTAGTCCGTTCCCGTTCCCGTTCCCGTTCCCGTTCCCGTTCCCGAAAAACAGATCGCACATATCCACACCGAAACACGAATCCTCGACACGTAGCGAAATGGAATTCAACGGTACTCACCGGCGTTGGTCCTCGGCGGCGCCGCAGCCATGAAGGTGGTCTCCCATGTCACGACCGATCGTCCTCGTTATCTCGCTCGTTCTCGCAGTGTTGGCGGCGCCGACGGCCGGCGCCCAGCAGGTCGAGCTCACCCCTCATATCGGATACAAGTTGGGCGGTGGCATGACCGACTTCTACACGGGGAGAGACTACGACTTCGACGATTCCGAGGGCTATGGCCTCACCTTCAACTACACCCTCGGGCTGATGGGTGATACCCAGCTCGACCTGTCGTGGAACCGGCAGGACACGTCAATGGAAGTCACCGGCTTCGAACGCGAGACCTTTGACCTGACCATCGACTACTGGCAGGCCGGCGGCCTCAAGCAGTGGAACGAGGACGAGGCACTGAGGCCGTTCGTGGTCGGCTCCATCGGTGCCGCCCACTTCTCGCCCGACCAGGGTGATCTGAGCTCGGCGACCCGCTTCGCCTTTGCCCTCGGCGGCGGCGTCAAGATCCTGCCCTCAGACCACGTCGGCATCCGGCTCCAGGGCAAGCTCTACGGCACCTATGCCAGCGGGGGCGGCGGGGTGATCTGCGGCGGAGGCGGGTGCAGCTTCGGCTTCGGCGGCAACGTCATGTGGCAGGCGGAGTTCTCCGCCGGCCTGATCCTGGCGTTCGGGGATTCTTAGGAGTCCCCACCCAACCACCCAGCGGCTGTGCGGCTGTGCGGCTGTGCGGCAAGAACGGTTTTCCCTCCTTCATCCGTGTCAAGGTGTAAGCCATTTCCCCGCAGAGCCGTCTGGCCGGGCGGGCGCGGGAGGCCGTCGTGCCGCATAGCTGTGGCGCGGTACCTTCCGTTATCCCGCTCGTGTCCTGCGCAGCGTCTCCGACGGCAGCTCACCGAACTGCCGTCGGTAGTCGGCCGCGAACTGGCCCATGTGCCAGAAGCCCCAGTGGGCGGCGATCTCGGAGATGATGGCATCCGGCTCTGAACGGAACAGTTCGCCGCGGACCTTGTGCATCCGGACCGTCTGCAGGTACTGCTTCGGAGTGACTCCGAACCGGCCTCGGAAGGCGTACTGCAGGGTCCGCGCGCTCGCGTCCGACGCCCGGCAGACATCCTCGATGGTGGGGGGCTCATCGGCGTGGGCCTCGATGTAGTCCAGGGCACGTCGCAGCGCGCGGCTGCGCTGCGTTGGTTCCGGAGAGGACGGTCCTGTACCACGATTCGTCGCGACCGCCTCGACCAAAGCCGCGATGGTCGCGAACTCGGCATCCGAACGTTCGGGGTGCACGCTCGCGTGCATCCCGGTCAGGCGCCGCCTGAGCACGCCGACCCTGTGTGGATCGGCCTCTAAGAACCCTTGTCCCTCCGGCAGGATGTCGAGTGGATCGGGCAGACTCAGGGATTCGGCGACCACGCAAAGATGTTCCTCTGCGACCGACACGGTGTCGCCGTGAAACCCCGGCTGCGACACGAACTCGAACTCGTCTCCAACCGGGAAGACCACGATTTGTTTCCGGGTTCCGACACGACCGCGCCATTCGACGTCCGGCGATCGCTCTCCGACGATTCCAAGGGTCCGCATACCAGGCGGGGTCGTGCCGCGCTGGTGGAACTTCCGGCTGAAGCCGAACCGTGAGAGCTGCATCGACGGCATCCCGACCTGCTGCATCCTCGCCCGCAGCGTTCCCCGATCCAGCTGGCGCCACTCGAGCCCCCAGCCCATCACAACCTCGGCCAGCTCGTCGAATTCGCTGAATTCGCCCTGCATCACGAAGACCGGCTGCGAGTTCGAGACGGCGGTGGAGAGGGGTTCGGAGCTCATGGTTGCGCTTTTTTGATGTCGTTGCAATCATATCTCAACGACAATACCGGCAAAGTAAAACCGCGGGGCCACGGACGAAAGACTATCAGATGACGGCACGACACATGATCGACAACGCTGGAAGGGCCCGAGAGGATTCCATGGAACAACGTGGCGGTCACGGACATCGACTCGGCAGGCCGCCGAGGCCAGCCGAGACGGTGCGTTCGCAGAGGGTCGTCACCTTCGTCACCCCGGCCGAGCTCGAGGCGCTGGAGCGCCTGTCGGAGCAGTGGAAGACCTCGCTGTCGGGCACCGTGCATCGCCTCGTGTGCCGAGCGCTCGAAAGCGCCACTGACACATCACAGGAAGCCAGAAGGAGGACATCATGAAACGAACGACACTGATCGCGATCTGCACTTTCGTGGGGGTAGCGGCCATGGGCGCGGCCCCGGCCACGGCCCAGGTCGTGCACGACGCCGAGTACTACATCCTCGAGGCTCAGAACGGAAAGGTCTGGGAGGTCGAGGACGGACAGCTCGACGCCAAGCTCGCAGAGCTGCGCGAGAAGTACGGGCAGCCGCCCAACATTATTCACTTCATGTGGGACGACCAGCCGCTGGGCGCCGTGGGCATCAAGGCCTGGCAACAGATCCGGGGCTACGAAACCCCAAACCTCAACCGCATGGCCTCCGAAGGCATGCTCTTCACCCGCATGTACACCGAACCCTCCTGCACCCCGACCCGCGCCGCCTCTTGGACCGGCCAGCACGCTCGCCGTTCCGGAATGTACGCCGTGGGTTTCGGGATCGAGTACGAAGGCATCGCCGCAGAGAACGTGACGATTGCTGAGGTGCTTTCGCAGGCCGGTTATGCCACGGCGTTCTACGGCAAGCAGCACCTCGGCGATATCGAAGAGGCGTACCCCCACAATCAGGGCTATGACGAGTCCTTCTTCTCGATCTACAACCAGGTCGTCAGCCTGTGGAACGTCGAGGGTGAGGCCGCCAACGCGATCATCGGCCTCAAGAAGGAGCTGCTCGCCGACAACCCGTATCACATGGACAACAACTTCATCCAGGACGGCTATGTCTTCTTCGCCGAGGGCACCAAGGGCGGGGAGACCCGTGAATGGTGCGGTACGACGCTCGAATGCTACAGGGCCTTCGATTCCGAGGCGGAAAGGCGCGCTCTCGCCTTCATCCGACGTAACGCCGAGGCGGACAAGCCATTCTTCATTTCGTGGTGGCCTCAGTGGATCAGCTTCATTCCGGAACCAAAAAAGACCACGATACAGCGTGGGCTGGCAGCAGAGGGTTACACTAAGAACCTCGATCCAATGGCCGGTCGACTCATGGAAACGTTGCGCGAGCTTGGGATTGCCGAGAACACGCTGGTCATCGCCATGGCCGACAACGGACCCATGACACACAACCCACCGCCCGGCGCCGGCCTTGGCGAAGGCCCGTTCCGCGGCGGCAAGGGCGATTACCTCGAGGGTGGTGTGAGGGTTTGTGCGCAGGCCTGGTGGCCGGGGGTCATCGAAGAGGGTCAGGTTGTCGGCGACATCATCCACGTGACCGATCTCTTCACTACCTTTGCCCGTCTGGCGGACGCGACGGAGTACATCCCCACCGATCGCATCATCGACGGCATCGACCAGACCTCGTTGCTGCTCAATGGGGAGGGCCACAGCCGGCGCGATTATGTGTTCATCTACTCGGGACCTCGGCTCGCAGCATCGGTGAAAGAGCACTACAAGATGCACTGGGTGTCCGCAGACCCGCTGCAGGCGGCGAGCGGTATCACTGCCGTCTTTGATCTCTACAACGATCACCGGGAGATGAATCCGATGGTGGTCGGAGGGTTCCAGTTCAAAGAGCCCTTCCGGCGTATGCGGGCGCGCCACGAGCTATGGATCGAGAAGTACCCGCACCTGGAAAGAGCGCACGGGCCAGCCTACACCGGGATCGTCAACGCGCGGCCGGAGACTGAGGCGTTGATCAACCCGCCGGTGGAGTTCAAGAGGCTGCCGTTCGACCCGCTCGAGTTCATCGAGCACCTGGACCAGCTTCCGTACGATCCCAGCGGCGAACCGACGCCGGGTGATTGACGGTCAGTTCGAAATCGAGCCCGACCCCCTGTGGCGACCGGTGGACCGGGCCGATGTAAAGGAGAACCATGATGAGAAAAGTCAGTTTCGTCGTGATGGCTCTGATTCTGATGGGAATGGTTCCGGCCGTCGAGGCGCAGAGCGGCTCGGACGAGTGGGAGTTTCAGCTCGCACCGCTCTACCTGTGGGCCGTCACCCTCGAGGGAGATCTGACGGCCCGGGGCCGCGACGTCCCAATCGTGCTGCCGTTCGACCAGGCGTTCGACAAGCTCGAGACGACCTTCACTATCCACTTCGAGGCGTGGAAGGGCCGCTGGGGGCTGCTGACCGACTTCAACTACATCGACCTGGCCAGCGACCAGAGCGTGGGACCGTTCAACTTCAACGTCAGCCTGGACAACCTCATCGCCGAGGCCTCGATCGCCCACCTGTTCGACGACGGGGCGTTCTTGTACTTCGGCGGGCGCTACTACGGGCTGGAGTCCAAGATCGCGGGCGACATGGGGCGTGAGCTCGCGACAGACAAGAGCTGGGTCGATCCGATCCTCGGCCTCGGATGGCGGCCGTCGCTGGGCAAGCGGTGGACCCTGGCCACCCGGTTCGACGTCGGCGGCTTCGGCGTCAGCTCGAAGCTGACCTGGATGGCGGAGGCCGCCATCGACTGGCAGGTCGGCAAGTTCATCGCTCTCGGCGCCGGCTACCGCGCGCTCGACATCGACTACCAGGAGGAGTCCGAGGACTTCGCCTACGCCGTCCGCCACCACGGGCCTGCGGGCTACCTGCGCTTCTTCTGGTAGCGGGCAGACCGAAGCTCGTCGGGCACCTCGAAACTCGGACGGCGGACGAAACGAAAGGACACACCATGCGGATCGTCAATATCGGATTACTCGTGCTCGCGTTGTCGGCACCGGGCCCCGTGTGGGCCCAGCAGGACACCGCGACCGTCGCGACCCGGATCAGCAATGCGCGTCAAGAGAACGCCCAGCGTACCCGCGACTACAGCTGGACCCGCCGCACCGAGGTCAAGGTCAAGGGGGAGACCAAGAACCTGACCACCGAGATCGTGCGCTACACGCCCGACGGTGAGCTGCAGAAAACCCCGATCTCCGAGGACAAGGCGAAGTCTCCACGAGGGGTGCGCGGCAAGGTGGCGCAGAAGAAGGCGGGCGAGATGAAGGACTGGATGGCCGAGCTCGGCGAGCTGCTGCACGCCTACAGCCTGCCGACCGCCGGCAGCCTGCTCGACTTCCTCGACAAGGCCGCCACGGTGCCCGACGGGTCCGGGTACCGGCTCGTCGCCGCGGACGTGATTCAGTCCGGCGACCGCATGACACTGTGGGTCGACGAGGACTCCGGGCTGACCAAAACCGAGGTCCAGACCCAGTACGAGGGCAGCGACGTACAGCTCACCACCGATCACGCCCGGACCCCGGACGGCCTCGACTACGTCGCCCGCACTTCGATCGTCGTGCCCGACAAGGACGTCGAGATGACGGTGGAGAACTTCTCGTACAAACTGGAGCGTTGAGGAGCAATCAATGAACACACGAAGAAAGACACTGACAGCGCTGTTGGCGGTCACCGTCATCGCGATCACCGTCGGCTTCATCGTCGGCAACAACCTGGCGACGGGAAACGAAGCCGAAGCCGCAGGTACGAACCAGTGGTCACCCACTCGACCCTACCCGACTCAAGAGGTGTACTTCCCTGGGACGGAAGAGCTGGCCGACGACGAAATGCGGGTCATCGCCTGTGGCTCGGGCATGCCGATGCCCCGCCTCAGCCAGGCCGCTGCGTGCTTCCTGATCGAGCTCGGCAATGGTGACAAGTTCATCTTCGATCTCGGCACCGGTTCGTTCACGACCTTGTACGCCCTCGGCATGCCGCTCGACTACATGACCAAGATCTTCATCAGCCACCAGCACGCCGATCACATGGGCGACCTGCCGACCCTCTGGATTTACGGAATGCAGAACGGTCGCTCCAAACCGCTCGAGATCTGGGGACCGGGTGGCGGTGGTATGCCCGACAGCTGGGGAACAAAAGCCGCGACCGAAGGCATCCTGAAGTTCTACAACTGGATGCTCGAGACCAGCAAGGGCGGCCTCGACACCCGCTCGCTGGCCATGACCGTGCACGAGTTCGACTGGTCCAAGGTCAACAACGTGATCTACGAAAAGGACGGCGTGGTGATTCGCACCATTCCGGCCATCCACCTCGAGGGCTCGGTCAGCTTCATTCTCGAGTGGAAGGGCATGAAGCTGGCCTTCTCCGGCGATACTCTGGCCAACAAGTGGTGGATCGAGCACGCCAAGGGCGCCGATCTGGCCATCCACGAGTGCTTCCTGCCCAACGAGTACTTCGTCTCCAGGTACAAGTTCCAGCCGGCAGAAGCGATCTACGTGAGCACCATGGTGCACACCACGGCGCCGGTCTTCGGCAAGATCATGGCGGTGACCGAGCCCAAGCATGCCGTGGCTTACCACTTCCAGAACGACCCCGACACCCTGCCGGACGTGGTCTCGGCGGTGCGCCAGGTCTATGACGGGCCGGTGGACTTTGCAGTCGACGGCATGACCTGGAACATCACAAAGGACGGCGTGCGGACGCGCGTGGCCGTGATGAACTCGCAGCCCTACCCGCCGCCATCGGTGGTGGAGAGGCAGCAGGAGGCCCCCGGCGGAGAGAAGTACGAGACGCCGGATTGGATCCTGCAGGGCTTCGCCTGGGAGGCCATGCCCACTATGGACAAGGTCTTCGACGAGTTCAACGAGGAGTACGGCACCGACTTCGAGTTCCAGCTCAAGGCAATGGAGCCCGACGCCGAGAAGTGAACCTGTCGGTCCTTCTGGGCCACGGCCAGACTCAAGACAGTCTCGACGACGTGTCACGCACCAACATCGTTTTGTTCGACGAGAACGTGGAGATGACGGCCGACAACTTGTCGTACGACAGAGCATCGATGACGGGCACACCGCGCGGGCTTCGCAAACGAAACAGTCGCCCGTGAGTCGGTAACAGGGTTGTTGAACACGTTGGCAGGACACAAGAAAGGAGAAAGACAATGAACCGGATCATAGCGACCATCGGTATCGTGGCCGTTCTCGGGCTCACGACGTCAGGTACCGCCTCGGCCCAGGAGATCATCCACGATGCGGAGTACTACGTGCTCGAGGCGCAGCACGGCGAGCGCTGGGCCGAGCAGGACGAGGTGCTGCAGGCCAAGCTTGACGCCCTTCGAGAGAAGCACGGCGCCCCGCCCAACATCATCCATGTCATGTGGGACGACACTCCGGTGGGAGAGGTCGGCATTCCGCACCTCCAGAAGAACCGGGGGTTCGAAACCCCGATCATGAACGAGTTCGCGTCCGAAGGGATCTACTTCACCCGGATGTACACGGAGCCGAGCTGCACGCCGAGCCGCGCGGCGGTCCTGACGGGGCGGCACGCGGTCCGCAACGGCATGTACAACGTCGGATTTCCCTACGAGTACGGTGGATTGGCCGCGACGGAGGTCACCATCGCCGAGGTCCTCGGCGAGGCCGGCTACGCCACCGGTTTCTACGGCAAGGCCCATCAGGGCGATGTCGAGCAGAGCTACATGACCAACCAGGGCTTCGACGAGGCGCTGTGGGCTCCCTACAACCAGGTGCCCAGCCTCTACGTGCCGAGGGCGCAGCGTGGGGTGCTGATGCCGACGATCATGTACCCGGAAATGTTCCCGGAGGACCCGTACGACATCGACAAGGGCTGGCGCCCCAGGGGCTACGTGTGGGCCCTCGAGGGGGTCAAGGGCGGTCCCGTACGGGAGTTCGGAACCCCTCCCGACGAAGGCGACTACTACGGCCTGGAGAGGGAGTTTCACAGGCGGACGATCGAGTTCATCAGGAAGAACGCCGCAGCGAAGAAACCGTTCTTCGTGGCCTGGTGGCCCCAAATCAACTCGTTCCTGAACATCGACCCGAAAGAGGACCCGATGACCCTGTCCTACGGTGTCCTGCAGGAGGGCCTCGCCAGGATCGACGTGATGGTCGGCGAGCTCTTGGAGGAGGTGAAGAAGGCGGGAATCGACGACAACACGCTGATCATCCTCATGGCCGACAACGGCCCGATGACGCATGACGGACCTCCCGGCATGGTCGAGCACATCTACCGCGGCGGCAAGGGCGACTACTGGGAAGGTGCGCTCCGCGTCCCGGCGTTCGCCCGCTGGCCCGGAGTCATCGAGGAGGGTCAGATCGTCGGCGACATCATCCACGAGACCGACCTCTTCACCACCTTCGCGAACCTGGCCGGAGCGAAGCAGTACATCCCGACCGACCGGATCATCGATGGGCTCGACCAGACGGCGGTCTTCCTGGAAGGCGACACCCACAGCCGCCGCGACTACGTCTTCGTCTACACCGGCAACCAGCTGGCGGCGACCGTCAAGGGGCGGTTCAAGCGTCGGTGGGAGGGGGAGAAGCCAGGGCTTTCGGGCGCCGCCTTCTACGACCTCTACAACGATCCGCGCGAGGTGCAGCCCAAGATGCTCCCCGGTTTCCCTTCCAAGGGCATGTTCACGATCATGAAGATCCGTCACCTGATGATGAAGGAGGCCTTTCCCGACCAGGGCCAGGTCCGCGACTTCCCGTTCAAGAACATCGAGAATGCGCGGCCGGAGACCATCGAGGCCTCCAAACCACGCATCGCACCGGATACGAAGATCCCGTTCGACCCCCGCGAGGCCATCATGCAGGTGCCCGAGTGGGAGAATCTGGATCCGACCTGGGGCCTTCCGTAGTCATGACGGTATCGATGACGTGCTGATGTCATGGGCCTGCCTCCGGGCGGGCCCGTGTTCCACCCGCCCGACCGATGCTGGATGCTCGATGCTCGATGCTGGATACGAAGAAGCTGGCCGCTCCATGAGCTGACGGAGGCGCCCCAGGAGGTGATCGTGGGATCGAATGAAAAAGGAACGTCACGTCGAGAGTTCGTCAAGTCTGCGGCCGTGGCCGCGGGTGCGGCCGGGGCGCTGACCGCGTGCGGTGGGACGCCCTCGCATACGGGCAGCCACAAATCGGGGTCGCCGGCAGACTCGACGGACGGACTTCCCATCACGGTCGCGGGCTATACCTACGATCGTGTTCAGGCACTGATCGATGGGCGGGTGCCGATCGAAGGCTGCCGCGTCACCTTTGAAAAAGGCGGCATCAGCGACCTCAACACGCACGTCCTCAGCGGGCCGCAGACCATCGAGGTCACCGAGATCGGCCTCCACCCCTACATGCTTGGCGTCGCCAATGACGGTATCCGGGGCTACAGCCTGTTGCCGATCTTCCCGCTGCGGACCTTTCGGCACAAGAGCATCTTCATACGCACCGACCGGGGAATCGACAGACCCGAGGATCTCCGGGGCAGGACCATCGCCACTCCGGGTTACTCCTCGTCCTCGCTGACGTGGATCCGCGGAATGCTCGAGGACGAATATGGCATAACACCCCAGGACGTCACGTGGGTGGTGTCAAAGAAGGACTCGTCGGCCAACGTTTCGGGATCGGTCTCAAAGCAGGAAAACGTGATCCCCGAGGGCATCGAGGTCGTCGAGGGACCGCCCGGGCTCGACGAGTCCGATCTACTCGAAAGGGGCGAGGTCGACGCCCTCTTTCACGCCATCGAACCACGGGCCTTTGTCGAGCGCGACCCGACCGTGGCGCGGCTGTTCCCCGATTCCCGCCAGGCCGAACGAGCCTACTTCGCCAAGACCGGGATTTTCCCGATCATGCATGCGGTGGCCGTGCGGGACGACGTGATCGACGAGAACCCATGGATTCTCAAGGCCGTCTTCACCGCGTACTCCCGGGCCAAGAAGATGAACGACGAGTACCTGAGGAAGGTCGGCTGGGCGATGGTGTCGCTGCCGTGGTTCGGTCAAGAGCTCGACGAGACTCGCGAACTCATGGGCGACAACTACTGGCCCTACGGCATCGAACCCAACCGAAAGACCCTCGAGACGCTCTTCCGTTACTCCCACGAGCAGGGCCTCGCCAGCCGTAGGCTCACCGTCGAGGAGCTGTTTCATCCGTCGTCGCTGGAGTTCGCAGAGGAACTGACCTGAGTGGCGCTCCCGGTCAGCAGGGGAGTATCCGGCTGCAGATCACCGTGGTGATCGGGAGTCGAATCGTGTAGGGCAGATGCCAGATCTGTGACGGCGTAGCCGAAGGCGAAGCCGGATGCGAGATGCGAGATGCGAGATGCGAGATGCGAGATGCGAGATGCGAGATGCGAGATGCGAGATGCGAGATGCGGCAAACGGTGATCCTCTGTTGGTGGGAGTCAAGAGGGTCGAGAGTCAGAGTGTCGCTGTTGGGAGGAGACGAGCTATGTGGAGCAGCGTGAGCCGAATCCTGTGGATCGTGCCGATCGCGGTGGTGTCGGGCTGTGGTCAGCAGCCCGCCGAGCCGGTGGCAACGGCCGTTGAACCGCCGGCGCCCGAGCGGCACGTCGTCCTCGACGGCCAACCCAATTTCCGGGATCTCGGCGGCTACGAGACAGTCGACGGCCGGACGGTCACGTGGGGTGAGATCTTCCGCTCCGGGGAGCTCCCCCACCTCACAGATGAAGACGTGGCAAAGCTCGAGGAGCTGGAGATCCGAACGGTCGTCAACTTCCTCCTGCCCGAGGAGATCGAGATGAACGGCCGGGATCGTCTGCCGGAAGGAGTTCGGGAGGTGCCTGAGCCCATCCAAGGTGATCGGGCCGCGGAGCTGACGATGGCGGTTCAGGCGGCCATCAAGGCGGCCGAGTTCGCCAATATCCCACCGGAGATGAACCCCGAGTTCCACCGCCTGTTGCTCGATGAGGGCAAGGACCAGTATGCAGCGCTGCTGAGACAGGCGGCAGACCCAATCAACCGGCCTCTGGTGTTTCACTGCTCGCACGGGGTCCACCGAACCGGAACCGCCGCCGCGATCCTGCTCTCCGCCCTCGGCGTTCCCTGGGAGACGGTTCGGCAAGATTACCTGCTGACCAACGAGTACCGGGCCGAGGAGGTCGAAGCCAAACTGGCCACGATCCGACAGCAGGCCGCAACAACGCTGGGGGTCGCGCCGGAGCAGGTGGACATGACCAACGTGGAGGCCTTCTACATCCTCGAGGGCTCGTACATCGACGGCACACTCGACCGGGCCGTGGCCGACCACGGCTCGATGGAGGCATACATCCGCGACGGTCTCGGCATCACCGACGAGGAGGTCGCACGCCTGAGGGACCAACTCCTGCAGTGACGACGAAGAAACCACAGATCACACGGAATCCCACCCCCACCTAGCCAGGGCATGCGGGCTTGTGGGCGTGAGGGCATGAGGGCGTGACCGAGCTGGTTGAGGGCTCCAGCCCGAGCCAGTTCCCGTTCCCGTTCCCGTTCCCGTTCCCGTTCCCGACGAAACGATCCTCGAATCCAACGCACATGGAGCAGGAGACAGAAGTGACTGGGATCGTGGAAGTGGACCCGAACCTGCTTACTGTTCGACCTGGCTCGATCCCGCTTGTCCCCGCTTGAGCACGAAGTTCCACTTCCAGATCTCGTAGACACCCGGGTAGACCAGCAGCTCGAGCAGGAACGAGGTGAAGATCCCACCGATCATGGGGGCGGCGATCCGTTTCATGGTGTCGGCGCCGGCGCCCATGGACCACATGATTGGCAGCAGCGCGAGGAAGGTCGTCATCACGGTCATGAACTTGGGCCGAAGCCGGTGGACCGCGCCCTCCATGATCGCTTCTCGCAGCTCGCCCAGGTTGCGCAGCCGGCCCTCCTTGCTGGCCTTCTCGTAGGCCAGGTCGAGGTAGAGCAGCATGAAGACGCCGGTCTCGGCGTCGACCCCGAGCAGGGCGATGAGGCCGACCCACACCCCGACGCTCATGTTGTAGTCGAGAAAGTGGAGGAGCCAGACCGCGCCGATGGCGGAGAACGGCACCGCCAGGATCACGATCATCGTCTTGACCGCCGACCGGGTGTTCAGGTAGAGCAGCAGCAGGATCAGCACGATGGTCACCGGCAACACGACCTGGAGCTTCTCCCGCACCCGCAGCATGGCCTCGTACTGGCCGCTCCAGCTCAGGGCGTACCCAGGCGGCAGCTTGAGCCTCTCACGGAGCAGGGCGTCGGCCTCGTCGACGAAGCTCTGCGGGTCCCGATCGGCGAGATCGACGTAGACGTACCCGGTGGTCAGCCCGTCGTCGTTGCGGATCATCCCGGGGCCACTCGTGATCGATATCTCGGCGAGCTGGTCGAGTGCGACCTGGCGCTGGTCGGGACCCACCGGCACCAGGATACGGCCCACCGAGTGGACGTCGGCGCGGTAGTCGGGGTAGTAACGGACGTTGACCGCGAACCGCTCGCGGCCCTCGATGGTGGTGGTGATGTTGCGGCCGCCCACCGCCGCCTCGAGCACGTCCTGCGCCTCGCGGACGCTGATGCCGTAGCGGGCGAGCTCCTTGCGGTCCCAGTCGACGTCGAGGAAGTAGCCGCCGGCGGTACGCTCGGCGTAGACGCTGCGCGCGCCGCGGACCGTCTTGAGGTGCTCCTCCACCTCGACGGCGATCTCCTCGATGGTCTCGAGGTCAGCGCCGGAGATCTTGAGCCCCACCGGGGTGCGGATCCCGGTGGCGATCATGTCCATGCGGCCCTTGATGGGCATGGTCCAGGCGTTGGACAGACCCGGCAGCCGCAGGCCGTCGTTCATCTCGTCGACGAGCTGGTCCTGGGAGATGTGGTCCGGGGTGATCCGGCGGAACAGCACCTTGAGCCACTCCGGCGCCCACGACGAGTACCAGGTATCGCGCGTACGCCACTCGGACTTGGGCTTGAGGGTGACCACAGTCTCGATCATCGACAGCGGCGCCGGGTCGGTGGAAGTGTCGGCGCGGCCGATCTTGCCCAGCACCCGGTCGACCTCGGGGAAGGAGTAAATGATGCGGTCGGTGATCTGCAGCAGGTGGTTGGCCTCGGTGATCGAGATCCCGGGCATGGTGGTCGGCATGTACATCAGCGACCCCTCCTCGAGGGGCGGCATGAACTCGGAGCCGAGGCCGAGGAAGACCGGCACCGTGGCGATGATGAGCACCACCGCGCCGGCGATGACCCACCACTTGCGGCGCAGCGCCAAGGCGGCCACCGGGGCGTAGATCGCGATCAGGAAGCGGCTGATCGGGTGGTCGTTCTCCTGGCGGATCTTCCCGACCCAGATCCGGTTCACCAGCCGACACAGCCAGGCCGGCCGGAATTCGTAGGGGTCGACGCGGGTGAGCAGCATGCGCAGCGCGGGGTCGAGGGTGATGGCGAGCACCGCCGCCACCACCATGGCCAGGGTCTTGGTGTAGGCGAGGGGTCGGAAGAGGCGGCCCTCCTCGGCCTCCAGCGCGAGCACCGGCAGGAAGGAGACACCGATCACCAGCAGGGTGAAGAAGCTGGTGCCGGCCACCTGGCGGATGGCCTGCTGCATAAGCGGCTTGGGGTCCCCCTGCCGGCCGTGCCGTTCCCACTCCTCGAGCTTCTTGTGGGTCTGCTCGACTACGACGATGGCGGCGTCGCCGAGGGCGCCGATTGCGATGGCGATGCCGCCCAGCGACATGATGTTCGCGGTCAGCCCCATCCCCTCGAACGGCACGAAGGAGATCAGCACGGCGAGCGGGATGGTGACGATGGGGATCGTCGCGCTCGGCACGTGCCACAGGAAGAGCAGAATGACGAAGCAGAGCGTCAGGATGACCTCGAGGATGGTCCGCCGCAGGTTGTCCACCGAGCGGTGAATGAGCTCGGCGCGGTCGTAGCCGACCACGATCTCGACGCCGTCGGGCAGTCCCGGGGCGATCTCGTCGAGCTTCTCCTCGACGGCTTCGATGACCTCGAGGGCGTTCTGCTCGTGGCGCATGACCACGATCCCCTGGACCACCTCGCCGGTGCCGTCGAGCTCGGCGATGCCGCGCCGGATGTCGGGGCCGAGAACGACCTCACCGAGGTCCTTGACCCGGATCGGCGAGCCGAGCTCTGAGCGGCCGACGACGATCTCCTCGAAGTCCTCGATGGACTCGGCGTAGCCGCGGCCGCGCACCATGTACTCGGTGCCGCCGAACTCCATCAGCCGGCCGCCGACCTCGGCGGTGCCGTCGCGAACGGCGTCGACCACCTGCTGGATGCCGATACCGTAGCCGCGCAGCCTATTGGGGTCGACATTGACCTGGTACTGCTTCTGGTAGCCGCCCACCGTCGCCACCTCGGCGACGCCGGGCACCGCCTCCAGGTAGTAGCGCAGGTACCAGTCCTGGTAGGTCCGGAGATCGGCCAGGCTGTGGTTGCCCGACTCGTCGACCAGGGCGTACTGGTAGATCCAGCCGAGCCCGATGGCGTCTGGCCCGAGCTCGGTTTTGACGCCGTCGGGCAGCTGCTGCAGCACCGGCGACAGGTACTCCAGGGTGCGCGAGCGCGCCCAGTAGAGGTCGGTGCCGTCGTCGAAGATGACGTAGACAAAGGAGTAGCCGAAGTCGGAGATGCCGCGCACCGCACGCACCCCGGGCGCGCCGAGCATGGCGCTGACGATCGGGTAGGTGACCTGATCCTCGACGATGTCGGGCGACTGGTTCCAGCGCGAGTAGATGATCACCTGGGTGTCGGAGAGATCCGGGATGGCGTCGAGCGGCACCCGCTGGATCGACCACCAGCCGGCGATGGCGGCGAGCGAGACCGCGGCGAAAACCGCCAGCTTGTTGCGCACCGAAAAGTCGATGACGCGGTCGATCATGCGGTCGGTGCCGGGTAGGCCTCGGGATCGGCGTCGAACTTCTCCTTGCAGCCCGGGTTGCAGAAGTAGACCGTCTCACCGTCGTGCTCGCTGGTGAGACCCTTCGCCTTGGCCCGCGCGTGCTCCACCTCCATCTTGCAGATCGGGTCGATCGAAACCTCGGTGAGCGGATCCGAGCCCGCGGCGCGCATCCGGCTCTCGGAGTCGAGCAGGAAGTTGCCCGACGTCACCACCTCGTCGCCCTCCTTGAGCCCGTTGAGGATCTCCACCCGGTCGGCGTAGCTCCAGCCGGTGGTCACCCGGCGCGCCTCGAGGTTGCCCTCGCCCCGGTCGATGAAGACCATCGCCCGACTGCCCGAGTCGAGCACCGCCGAGCGCGGAACGTTCAACGCCGGACCGAGCTCCACCGGCACCGTCACGTCGACGAACATCCCGGGACGTAGGGCGAAGCCCGGGTTGCGCGCCTCGAGCCGCACCTTGAGGGTGCGGGTGGCGGCGTCGAACTCGGGCAGGACGTGGCTCACCACCGCCTCGAGATTCTCATCAAGCGCCGGGTGGCCGATCGTCGCCTCGACGCCCGGCTTGAGAAACCGCTCGTCGGTCTCGAACGCGTCGGCGAGGATCCACACCACCGAGAGATCGGCGATGGTGTAAAGGGTTTCGGTGGGCTGGAAGGCGCCGCCCAGATAGACGTTGCGCACGAGAATGAAACCGTCGGCCGGCGACCGGACCTCCACCAGCGGGTCGACCTCGCGGGTCGCGGCGATCCTGTCGATCTGCTCCTGGGTCATGCCCACGTTGAGCAGCGCCTGGGTGGTGTTGATGGTGGTGCGCTCGAAGGGAAGTCCCTGTTCTGGCGGCCGCTGGCCGCTCTCGATCTGCCGGTCGGTGGCGTTGAGCGCGTAGATGAAGCTCTGCTGCGGGTTGTAGGCATCCCGGCTGTAGTACTTGGCGAGAATCTCCGACTTGCGGACGAAGGTCCCCGAGGTGGCGTCGGTGACCTCGCGCACCCAGCCCTGGGTGAGCGAGCCGATCTCATAGAACCGGGTCTCGTCCACGGCCACGGTGCCTAGCAGCCGCAGCTCGTGCGGCACGGTGGCCACCACCGCCGTGCCCGTGGTCACCCCGATGAGCTGCTGGCGGTCGGCGCGCACGTTGATGACGCCGCGTTGGTCTGATACCCCGCCCTCGCCGTCGGCGTAGACCGGCTCGAGCGCCATGCCGCACGGCGCCGTGCCCGGCTCGGGTGAGCGGAAGGAGGGGTTCATGGGGTCGACGTAGTAGAGGACCTCCCGCTCGCCTCCACCTCCGCCGCCGCCACCCCCGGCGCTTGGTGCGATCAGATAGCCGGCGGCAAAGGCGACCGCCGCGAGCACGACGACGACGATGATGGTGGGACGTCGCATGGTTTTATTCTCTCATTTACTGCATTGTCTGTGTTGAAGGTGCGCGAAACGGACGGTCAACTCAGTCTGCGACCGGCCGCCCGGCAGCACAACGCGTAATCGAAAAAGGAGAGGGCCGCGGGCGCGGCCCTCTCCGGGGTCGATGATTATCGACAGCGACGTCAGTAGTCGATGCCCTTCACGAAGGTTCGGGGCCCTGCGAACGAGTCGTTGGTCCAGACCGCGGGCGGCCGCATCATCTCGCTGTCCTCGTGGTCGAGGATGTGGCAGTGCCAGACGTAGCCGTGACCGTGGTTCGGGTCGAAGGGATAGCCGAGCTGGGTGATGTCGGTCACCGTGCTCGGGATGTCGGTGGGCGCCCACCGCACCGCGATCTTGGTCACCTGATCGGGGTACGCGACCGCGGTGTCTTTCCAGCCGTTTTCGAAGTTCTCCGGCGGCAGGGGCGGACCGACGAAACATGGCGACACCGCAGGGTTGCCACCGACGGCGCCGTCCGTGTTGGCGATGTTGTAATCGTTCGGCGGCCCATATCCCGGGGCGAAGAGGCCCCCCGGAAAGTCTGTGTTGTAGATGGCGTTGTAGCACGCCGGGTCGATGGGCCGGCGCTCGAGGATCTGAAACTGGACCAAGTGGAGGTGGATCGGGTGGGCGTCGGCCGTGATGTTGATGATCTCCCAGTGTTCGACGGTTCCCTCGTCCGGCAGCTCTGAGTAGTAGGTGGGGTCGAGATAATCGGGGAGAGTTCCATCGAAATCAGTCCGGGGTTGGATGGTGTGCGGAGGGCCGTCCTCGATGACCTGGAGCCCGTTCCACTTGGTGTTGTTGAGCAACGCCTCGAGCGGGGTCCCGGTGAGCGGGCTCACGATCTCGTTGAGCGTCAGCTGGCGTCTCACCAGCGGCGTGAGACCGCCGAGCGGCTCGATCGGGTGTAAGCTGGGGCTCATGGTGGCCGGGTCGAACTCGGTCGCAGTGGCGGCTACCAGGGCCGGGTCCGCGACGACCCGGAACTCCATCACCCGCTTGGTGGTCGAGCCGTTGACCTTCTCGCCGAAGGGGAAGGGGGTTCCGGCAGTATTCTCCATGCGGAGAATCGTCCCAGCGGCGACATTACTGAAGTCGATGACGACCTCGTAGCGCTCACCCGGCATCACAACGAGCTTCTGGGGCGGCATGGCGTTGTTGTCGATCAAGGCCGGGGTGTCGAGGAACCCTCCGTCGGTGCCGATGACCCACATCGAGGGGGCCGGGAGATCGTTGGTGATGTCCTTGAGCCGGACCTCGTATGCCCGAGCGTTGGAGCCGTTGAGGAAGAGGAAGCGGTACTTCTTGGCCTCGACGTTGAGATATGGCCACGCCTTGCCGTTGACGACGATGACGTCACCGATGAACTCCGGAATCCACCAGGGGTGCTCGGGTGTGGTGCCGCCCGCGCCGAAGAAGAGCTGTCCGTTGGTATCGAACATCCGGTCCTGGATGACCAGCGGGACCAGCTCGGCGGGGTTGTGCAGCGCCGCGTTGACATTGGCGTCATCGGTGATGACATAGGCGCCGGCGATGCCGGCGTAGACGTTGAGCCGGGTCATGCCGAGGACGTGGTCGTGGAACCAGATGTTGGCCGCCTCCTGGGTGTTGGGGTAGACGTAGGTCGCCCGGTCGATGTTGGGGTCGGCTGACCAGGCTGTGCCCTGGCTCAGGTAGTAACCGGCCGCCTCGCCAACGCCATCTAGGTTCTGGTTGTAGACCAGCACTCCGGCACGAAACTCCGCCTGGTTTGCCGGGAGGTCGAGATCGGGCAGCTCGGCAACCTCCCGAGTGTAGTAACCGTGGCCGCGGTAGTCGCCGTCGGGCGTCCACCAGGAGTCCGGGCCGCCGTCGAGATCGGGCGGCACCTCGCCGCCGTGCAGGTGAACCGCAGCAGCGACCGGACCGGTATAGTTGAGCTGGCAATCAGGCGATGGAACGAGATAGCCCTCAGACAGAGCATGCGAGCAACCGTTGTTTTGAAAGTTGAGTGGGTCGGCCCAGTGCATGGTCTGGTCGGTGTTCTGGGTGAAGGCGAGCACGTTGCTCGGGTTGGGCAGCCCCATACTGTAAGGATCGGCGTTGGGCAGCTGGTTGATGAAGGTCAGGTTGGTAGGAGTCCCGCGCTCGGCCACCACCACCGGTCCGATGTAGGAGTGGCCGGGATCCGGCAGGCAGGTGTCTCCGATCTGGTAGCCCCACACCCAGGTCTTAGGCGCCGGGGTGTTCTTGCCGAGCGAGCCGGCCGGCAGAATCTCGGTCTGGAACTCGCAGATGCTGATCATCGCCGGCGTTGTGCCGTCGACGATCGGAATGCCGGTGACGAGCAGCGGCAGCGGGTCGACGAACTGCGGGATCTTGTTGGTCTTGATCGGCGTCTGCACCACCTGCGCCGCGGCCGGCTGAGCCAGGGCGAGCGCCACCACCACGGCGGCAACGATCGCCAGGTTTCTGTTGCTCTTCATATGTCCTCCTTCTCCTCCTGTCTGGACGCGGCGCCGAGAGTCCCACCACGGGCCATCACCGTCCGCTCGCGCTCCGAATGTGCAATGCGTCGTAGGTAGAGCAAGTCGCGTGCCAACACCTCGGTCGGAGGGAGCAAGAACCATAACTCTCTTTCTATGAGATATTTGCAGCAAGAAAAATGTGTCTCAGTCGGACCGCGTCAACTATGTCTGGAGTGTCTCACTGAAGAACAGCAAACTGCGATCGAGTCTGTTTTACAGCGTTGACACACGCAAGTATCTAGTTTATAAACGATTTACATCTGCTACTATGTCTCAAAGTCTGTCTCAAGGCGATTGAGACACTCTTAAGACAGTGGAACACGGGGGCCGCCCCCACCCACCCAACCAGGGGGTGAGGGGGTGAGGGAGTGGAGGAACCACGGCCGTGAGGGTTCGGTCATCCCTGCATCCCCATCCCCGCACCCAGCTCGAGATCCTGTTGTTTCGGATTGCGTCGGAGGCCCCGGCAGCCATTTCGGTTCACTCGACACTCCCAGGGCTGAGTGCCGGGAGGTCATCCCCTCATCCCCTCTCCAGGCGCGGCGGCCGAGGGGTCGCGAGGGCTTCTTCGCGAGGACCGCGAGGGGCTGCCAGGTGGTGCGCGTCAGCGCGCCAGATGGCGGTCCATCGCGGGCCGCAGCAGAACGCCCGAAAGCGACCTCGAGGCAGGGCGAGGCGTGAGCCCGAG
>JBFELO010000077.1:0-23213 GCA_041552055.1 Candidatus Sulfomarinibacteraceae bacterium
CAGCAGTGGCAGCAGGGTCCACGGCGCGGCAATCACCAGGCTCGATTTGGTGAGCACCGCGAACCCGGCCGCGACCCCGGCGGCCACGGCGAATCTTGTTGTAGCTCGACCCTCGGTGCGGGCGCTCGCAAGTGCGGCAGCAAAGGCGAGGCCGAGCGCCGCCGCCTGCACCGGCTCGGAGAACTCCATCGCCGCGTACGACCCGAGCGGCGAGGCGATCGAGGCGAGCAGCACCGCGGGTGCCGCGGCCGCGGCCGGCGCGCCGAGCAGCAGCACCACCCTGGCCGCTGCCCACGCCGTGACCAGCACGCCCAGCAGCGGCACCAGCAGAAACAGGAACTGCGATGACCCCGGACCGCGTACGGTCTCGACCTTTGGCGCCAGCCAGGCCGCCGGCATCTGGAGCAAGCTGGTTCCAATGCCGAAACGGGAGACAGCGTCGCCCCGGGGCCGCGGCAGCGTGAAGTCGGTGCCGCGGGCGAGGCCGATCTCTCCGGTCTCGGTGATCGCGACCGCGGTGTTGATCATCTGCCGGCCGTCGGCGACCATGCCGACATGCCGGTCGTCGGTAAGCAGTACGAGCACGACGGCAACCGCGAGCAGGGTCAGTTGCTCGGCTCGGGGTAATCGCGTCGCAGATTCCTGCTGTTCGCGCGGCAGAGACTTGGCAGGCGCTCGTGAGTCCTTCAGCCGCCGCTGCCGTTGCCGTTTACGCGCTGTCACGCACCGATCCAACCGCGGACGACTGTGGACTGCACCTCGCGGGCTGATTCCTCGAGCTGAGGTGGGGGCGATGGCACGCGCCACCAGCGCCGGGCGATCACGGCCGAAACAGGCGACTGCGAATGATTCCCATCCGTGCACGTCGGTACTTGACCGTGGTGGCCAGGCACCCAACACCGAACCTGACGCTGTCTGCGCAGCCAATCGAGGATGCTTTCTCGAGATACCGGGTTGGGCAGCTGACCTCGGCGACGGTCTGGCCGTGCCAGATGATCTGGGTGAGCATCTGGTTGTCGAACAGGAAGTCGTCCGAATTGCCATCGAGGGAGAGCGTTTCAAGCAGCGTGCGCGAGTAGGCGCGGTAACCGGTGTGGTACTCGGAGAGCTTTGCACCTATGAGGATATTCTGCACCAGGGTCAGGAACCGGTTGGCGACGTACCGCCACAGCGGCATGCCGCCCTCGAGTGCGTAGCCGCCGAGGATCCGCGAGCCGAGCACGCAGTCGTAGAGCCCGCTCGCGATCATCGACGCCATCGCCGGGATCAGCTTGGGCGTGTACTGGTAATCGGGGTGCACCATGATCACGATGTCCGCCTCCCGGCCCAGCGCGAGCCGGTAGCACGTCTTTTGATTGGCTCCGTAACCCTGATTGGTCGGATGGGTGTGGACGAAGGTGTTCGGCAGGCTCCGCGCGATGGCGACCGTGGCGTCGCTGCTGGCATCGTCGACCACCACGACCTCGTCGACGACGCCCTGGGCCATCACCTCGTCGTGGGTCGTGCGTAGCGTCTGCTCGGCGTTGTAGGCCGGCATCACCACGACGATCTTGTTGCCCTGGAGCATTTCTACAGTCGCGTACCGCAGAGCTTGCAGTGGGTGGCGTCGTGGTCGTGGCCCTCGGCGCCGCAGCCGGGGCAGGCCTGGGTGTTCCGGGCGACGGCGTCGCGCGCGGCCTGCACCAGCTCCGCGGACACGATGCCGGTCGGCACCGCGATGATGGCGTAGCCAAGGATCATGACGAAGGCGGCGAGCGTCTGGCCGAACACGGTCTGGGGCGCGATATCGCCGTAGCCAACCGTGGTCATGGTCACGATCGCCCAGTAGACGCCCCGGGGGATGCTGGTGAAGCCGGACTCGGGACCTTCGATCAGGTACATGGCCGCGCCCGTGATGGTGACGATGGAGAGGACCCCGCCGAGGAAGACGACGATCTTGTGGCGGCTCGCGCTGAGCGCGACCATCAGCGTCCGCGCCTCGCCGAGGTAGCGCGTCAGCTTGAAGATGCGGAAGATCCGGAGCAGGCGGAAGACCCGGATCACCAGCAGCGACTGCGCACCGGGTATCAGCAGGCTGAGGTAGGTGGGCAGGATGGCGAGCAGGTCGATGATGCCGAAGAATGAGCGCGCGTAACGGAGGGGGTAGCGCACGCACGCCAGCCGGAGCACGTACTCGACGGTGAACAGGATCGTGAAGAGCCACTCCGCGAGGTAGAGCTGGGTTCCGTAGCGCTCGCTGATCGGGGTGACGCTCTCCAACATCACCACCGCGACGCTGAATGCGATGGTCAGCAGCAGGGCGATGTCGAAGGCCTTGCCGGCGGGAGTATCCGCCTCGAAGATGATTTCGTGCAGGCGCGCCCGCCGCGGCGACAGCGGAACCTCTTCCCCGCTCGCGTGGAGCGGCGTGTACAGGCGGTGGCTCGACGGCGATCCGCTCTGGTCTGGCGGCATGAGCAGCATGCTAACCCGGATCATGCCTATCTCCACAATCCAACTGCCCACGGTTCCCGTACCCCTTCCCGTTCCCGTACTCGAGCGGAACCTCCGCGAGGATCACAGAAGCCCCTGTGATGTCATGAGAGACGACGGAGAGCCGAGAGCCCTGGCCTTCCGGGAACGGGAGCGGGAATGGGCACGGGCACGACGCAACGGCCAACCTGACTCAAGGGGGCAGACATGGTGCGGGGGAAACCCGCCGGGGGCCCGGATCGCGGATGTCTTTCACTGGCGCGATGGCGACGGTGAGCCCGACGCTCTGTGCGTGCCGCCGGTGTTGCCGGCGACGAGGGAGACGACCTCGTTGGCGCTCTCCTCGATCGGTTTGGACGTCACGTCCACGCAGGCGAATCGCCCGGTGCGAAACACCTGCCGCGAGTACTCCAGGTCCTGAAGGATGACCTTCGGGTCGGAGTAGTCGGTGGACGCCGAGACCCCGAGATCTTGCTGCCTGCGCCGTCGATACGCCACCAGCCGGTCCGGCTCGAGAGTCAGCCCGATCACCCGGTGACGATCGACCTCGAACAGCTCGTGCGGCGGCTCGATCCCGTTGATCAGCGCGACGTTCGCGGTCTTGAATCCGCGCATGGCGAGGAACATGCTGAGCGGTGTCTTGCCGGAGCGGGAGACACCGGCCAGCACGATGTCCGCGAGGGGTAGCTCGAAGCAGTTGCGCCCGTCGTCGTGGAGCACCGCGAACTCGATCGCCTCGACGCGTCGGAAGTAGTCCTCGCGGAGCTTGCGGTACAGCCCGGGCGAGCCGAGCGGCATCCTGTCGAGCTGCTTCGCGAGACGATCGAGCACCGGTCCCATGGCGTCGACCTCGACGACGCCGTGCCGTCGCGCGGTCTCACACATCGCGGCGCGCAGCCGGGCGTCGACCAGCGTGTGCAGGATGATGCCTCCCGTCTGCTCGGCCCGCTCGACGACCGCGCTCAGCTCCTCGACCGAGCGGACCCGCGGCACGATCGTCACCGGAACGTCGACATCCCCGAACTGTGCCAGCGCGGTCCGGGCGAGCTGTTCGCCGCTGGTCCCCATGCCCCCGGAAACGATGTACACCTGCACAGACACCGTGGTCGGCTCCTCGCTGGCGGTGTGGCTGATCCTGGTGGCTCCATTGTAGGGGATGTGACGGTGCGGATGGTCAGGCAGCGTGCCTCCTCGTGTCCGTTTCCGTCTCTGCCTCCGTTCGGCACGCGGTTTTGTCGGGCACGGAGACGGACAGGGATACGGATACGGTTACGGAAAAGGGCACTCCACCCGAGGCGAGTGGACAGGCGGAACGCGGGCTAGGTCGCAGGCTCGATGCCGAGCAGATCGCGGTAGCGCGGCCGGACGCGCTCCCACTCCATGGTGAACCACGGCGTGAAGCTCTCCGCGTCGGAGCGCATCTCCTGCTCGAGGTCCTTCGCCGCGATCCATCTCCAGGCGGCGATCTCGTGACTGTTGGGTCGGACCTCGTCGTCGCTGACCCCGAGGTACACGGAGCAGACCTCGTTCTCCGAGCCCACGTTCTGGTACCGGGCCTGGTACTGGAACTTGTACAGGAAGTGCAGCTCGCTGCGGACCCCGAGCTCCTCGGCGAGCCGGCGGTAGATCGCCTCATCCGTGGTTTCACCGTGTCGGGGGTGGCTGCAGCAGCTATTCGACCAGTGGAGCGGCCACAGCTTCTTGTTCGCGCTGCGCTGCTGCACCAGGAGTTCGCCGGCACGGTTGAACACGAACAGCGAGAACGCGCGATGGAGAGTCCCGTCACCCTCGTGACAGCGCGCCTTGGTCATCGATCCGATCTCGCGATCCTCCGCGTCGACCAGAATCAGGATCTCGTCGTCGTTCGACACGACGTCGTCGCGCTGGGCCACCGACTCGTCAGCCAATGTGGACCTCCATAGCGTGGTAGCCGGCGTCCTGCATCGCCCGCACCACCGCGCCCGGGTCCTCCGGTGCAAGGGCGATCATCGAGCCGCCTCCGCCGGCGCCGGTCAGCTTGGCGCCGAGGGCACCGTTCTCGCGGGCGATCTGGATGAGCTCCTCGAGCTCCCAGCTCGACACCTGGAGGCCGTTCAACAGACCTTGGCACACGTTCATCAGATCCCCGACCCGTTCGAGATCATAACGGCGTAGCGCGTCGAGCGCCTGCAGGGTGAGCACGTCGATCGCCTTGAACATGCGGTCGTACACCGCCCTGTTCTTGGTCCAGGCGTTGCGCACGTGCGCCACCATCTTGGCGGTCAGACTCTCCCTGCCGGTCATTCCGATGACGATCGGGATCGGTCGCTCGAAGTACAGGCGCTCGATCTCCGGCGGCGATCCCGCGCGGTACAGGAGGGGCGATCCGTAGGTGGCGACCGTGTTGTCGATGCCCGAAGGGGTGCCGTGCGCGACCTGCTCGCAGCGGAACGCGAGTTCGTTGACCTGCTCGTCGGTCAGACCGAGCTCGAAGTGGCGGTCGAGCGCGCGGATGATGGCCACGGCGACCGCGGCCGACCCACCCAACCCCATCGCCCGCGGAATCTCCGGGTAGACCTCGATGCGCATCGGGCGTTCGACGAGGCCGAGCTCGGTCAGCACGAGACCGGCGAGTTCCTCGAACGGGTTGCGCCTTTCGGGATCCCTGTGCAGCCGGTGCTCGACGCCCCAGCGTGGAACCATCAGGTGGATACCGTCCTCGGCATCGACCGCCCGCGCTCGGACCGCGAGAGGCACCGGCGCCGCGATGGCCCGGCTGCCGTACACCACTGCGTGCTCGCCGAACAGAATGACCTTGCCGTGGCCCGCCGGCATCTGCGTGCGGTCGGTCAGGCCGTCCGGAGCGGGTCGGGCCGTCGCCTGGGAGCGCACTTCGGTGACGAGCTCCCGAGCTTTCCAGACCTTGATCTCACCCGACTCGACGAGCCGCTCGACGACGGTGTCGAAGATCTCGGGCGTGGCGCCGGCCGCGGTGGCCACCGATCGTGCGTGGAGAGTCATGTGGCCCTGCTGGATTCCCTCGGTGGCCAGCGCCCGGAGCGCAGCGAAGTTCTGTGCCAGCCCGACCGCCCCCATGACCTCGGCGAGCTCACGGGCGGATTCCACTCCGAGCAGGCGGAGGTTGACCCCCGCACCGGGGTTCGACTCCAGGGGGCCGCCGACGATGCCCACCTTCAAGGGGATCTCGAGCTCACCGCGGAGCGAGCCGGTCTCGGTGATGGTCCAGCGGGTGAGCGACGTGTACTGGCCGGATCGCGCCGCATAGGCGTGGGCACCCGCTTCGAGCGCCCGCCAGTCGTTGCCGGTGGCCACGGCCACCGCATCGATCCCATTCATGATGCCCTTGTTGTGGGTTGTGGCGCGGTAGGGGTCGATTTCGGCGAACTGGCCCGCGATCACGATGCCGTCGCGCACCTGCTCGCCGTCGAAGCCGTTGTTCGTCAGCTCCTCGGAAGGGATTTCGACGGTCGCGCGGACCAGTGCACGGTCGGTCAGATTGGACATGATGCGGAGGAACACGCGGCCCCCGGTCATCTTCTCGATCAACGAGGCCGCTCCTTCGCACATGGAGTTGACCAGGTTGGCGCCCATGGCGTCGCAGGTGTCCACCAGCAGGTGGACGACGAGCATCTCGGGGAGGCCTCCCCTGCTCGGGTACAGGACCACCTCGAGATCGGTCGCTCCGCCGCCGCGCGCCACCAACCGGGGGTGGAGGCTGTTGGCCAGGTTGAGAACCTCCTCCTTGCGTTGCAGCAGGTTCTGGCGCGCGCGGCTCGCGTGCGGCACGTCGACGACCTGGATCTGGCCGACCAGGATGGGCTCGGTGCTCCCGGTTCTGAATCCGCCGGCGGCACATACAGTCTTGGCCGCGAAGTTGAGCGCGGCGACCACCGAGGGCTCCTCGACACTCAGGGGTACCACGTAGTCCTTGCCGTTGACCAGGAAGTTGAGCGCCAGGCCGAGCGGGAGCCCCATCACTCCGATCACGTTCTCGATCATGGCGTCGGCGTTGGACAGAGTGAGCAGGCGGTCGCCGCCGAGCAGGGCCTTGGCCTCGTCCTCGGACAGCAGACCGCGGTCTCGGATCGCCCGCACGCGCTCGGGGATCGAGAGCTTGTGAAAGCCGCTCAGTTTCGGTTCGTCCACTGACTCATCTCCCTCGCCAGGCTCGTTGAGAAGTTTGTCGCCGTCGGCCACTGCACACCGCGCCAGCCGGGCCGACGCTCGTTCGGGCCGTCCTGTTGAACCAGGGTAGTGCAAACGACTTTATTTTGCGACCGTTGCGACGAGGCAACGCCCGACCTGCGCGGCCGATGCCGACGATCCGGGGAACAGAGCAGCGTTCGCAGATCTTCCCGTTGTGATGACATCGAGCAGAGGGAGTGGAGCAGCGTGATGACGAGAGGCAGGGTCCGCGCCGGACCGACGGTTCGTCCACGGCACGGGCCGAGACGGCCGTATCGCGCGTCAGGTCAAGCCGACCGGGTCGATCGAAACATCGACCGTGGAAAACCCGGCACGACGCACGCTCTCTGCGGCGGCCTCCGCCCGACCGGGATCGTCGGTCAGCAGGAGACCGATGTCACCGCCCCCGGCGCCGCTCGGTTTGTACGTTACGCCGGATTCTGTCGCGAGCCGCCGAAGGTCGCGGTGAACCTCGGAGAGGATCGCCATGCCGCACTCGCGCCCCAGCCGTTCCATTCCGGCGCAGGACGCGTCGGCGGCCTCGAGGAAGCCCCCCAAGCGCGCTTCGGTCAGGGCAGCGACGCCGCTTGCAGCGATGGCGCCGAGCTCGTCGAGCGTGCTCGAAATGCCGTCGCGATTGGTCGCCATCCGAGCTGACAAACGGTCGAGGAAGCTGCCGGTGTCGGCACCATGCCCCGTCCACACGAAGCGCACGACGAAGTTTTCAGGAAGCTGGACAGGTTCGGCGCGAAGCACCTCACCGTCTTTGTCCAGCTGGTACAGGAGGGTGCCGCCGAGCAGAGCGGCGGCGAGATCGATGCCGCTGCCACGACCCCGCTGGTGGTCGCGGTGCAGACGGAGGAGTTGACGCAACCATCGCATCGGTGGATGCAGGGACTCGTCCCGGCCGGCCCAGCGGGCGATTGCCGAGGCGAAGGAGACGGTGAGCGCGGCGCTCGACCCGAGGCCGAGCTTGGTCGGGCCGTTCGCGGTGGATCGGAAGAAACGGGAGGTGTCGAGTGTCGCCGAGAACGGGGGGAGCTCGGACGGCGCGAGGATCCCCGCCGCCGTCATCGAGGACAGTATGGTTTCCACCAACCCCAGGCGTCGCGACGCCTCGTCGTCGGTCCAGCGCGGGGCGCCGTCCTCCGCCAGATCGAAGCGGAAGGGCCCTTCGACGACGCCGGGAGCGGTTACCTGGAAGACGCGGTCGGCTGCCTCACGCAGCGTGACCCGAGCCCGTCGGTCGACGGCGGTCACGACGGCCGGGTGTCCGAAGAGGACCGCGTACTCGCCGAGCAGTACGAGCTTGCCGGGTGCCGACTGCCGGACCTCCACGATCACTCCGTGAGCACTCGCGCGCCGTCGCCGAGACCCGCACACAGCAACGACTCCACTCCGGGCACCTGCGCCAGCTCGGACGTGACCCGGTGGAGCGCCTCGGGTATGCAGACGGCCTTGACCTGCGGCCCGGCGTCGACCGTGAAGAACACCGGCACTCCGTGCCGGCGCAGCTCACGGATTCGGTGGAGACACTCGACGGTTGCACCGTGCCAGTACAGCAGCCCCGGCCGAGCCGCGAGGGCCACGGCGTGCATCTTGAGGCACGAGGACTCGGCCACTGCGGCGAGCTCCTCGAAGTCGCGGCGCTCGATCGCGCTGCGAGCGTCGTCGAGGTCACGGTCCGCACCGGCCACCCATGCGGGGTAGTAGGGCGAGGTCCGAGCGGTCAGCTGCATGCCGGCGGTCGACCCTACCGGCTTTTCGGCCGCCGACACGATCGCGACCGCGACGGCGAGTGGCCAGTCCTCGGCTCCGAGCAGCTGGGTCGTGGTCGTCTCGCTGCGGTCGCTGCCCGCCACGAAACCCAGCTCGACGAAGCCACCGAACAGCGAGCGGGCCGCGGAGCCCGAGCACTGACGCGCCAGATCAGCGAGCTCGGTGCGGCTCAGCCCGGTGCCGAGTGCGTGGTCGACGGCGACGACCAGCGCGGCAAACCCGGAGGCCGAGGAGGCGAGGCCGGCGCCGGTCGGGAAGCTGTTGCGGCTGGTGACGCGCGCGCACCCCGCGTCGGTGACACGGTCGCGGAACAGGTCGAGACATCGCACCACCCGCCCGGCCCGATCGGGTGCGGGTCGCCCGTCGAGCTCGAACTGGTCGCCGTCCAGCGCCCCGTCGAAAGCCACGGTCGTGGTGGTGGACAGAGTGTCCAGGGTGATGGAGATCGAGCCCACCGCCGGCAGGTTGCGTGCCACGTCCCGCTTGCCCCAGTACTTCACCAGAGCGATGTTCGGATGGGCAATGGCGGTGGCATCGGTCGTGCGGCGCAATCGTCACCTCGAGAAGCCGGAAGCCGATATCGCGGCCACGCGTCGGTTTCCTGGTTCCGATGGAGCAGTGTAACAAGGTGGGCGTATCGTGAGTCATGGACTGCCAGAATGGGCGAGTTCACCGGCAGGCGTCTCGTCTCGCCATGCCGGACGTCGTCGGCAGGCACGGTGATGGAGACGCGATTTCAGTCCGACTCCACGCACGACCCACGTGCTCAGCCGTGTATCTGCTAGACTCCGGCGCCTATGAATCTTGCCAGGGGTTCGTCTTCCGGTCGTGGGCCTGCCGCACCGATCGAGGTCCGTGTGTGGCACGTGCTGGATGGTCTTGGGCCGGCAAACGGGTTATCATGGTCGCTACCGAGAATCGAGCAGGTCGGATGAATGACGAAAGAGAACCCCGGTGTGAGTTTGATGGGGATGAGTTGGTCCACCGATTCGAGATCACCATCCCCGGTACGGTGGACGCCATTCCTCCTGTCGTGGCGCGGATCATGGAGGAGGTGCGGGAGATGGGTTGCGCCGCGGGCAAGGAGTTCGACATCGAGGTGGCTGTCAACGAGGCACTCGCCAACGCGGTCCAGCACGGCTGTGCCAACGATCCTGCCAAGCAGGTGGAGGTGACGGTCGAGTGTGATCCGGCCAGCGGCATGCTGATTGTGGTCAAGGATCCCGGGTCGGGTTTCGAACCCACAGATGTGCCGAGCCCGATCGTCGGCCAACGGCTCTATGCCGACCACGGCCGTGGCATCTTCCTCATCAACGAGCTGATGGACGAGGTGCGCTACGAGAACGGCGGCACCGAAATCTGGATGAGGAAGAAGTAGGCGCGCAGCCCTCGCGACGAAGCCCACTCGACCTCGAGGCCGAGGCGGCCCGAGGCGCTCGCATTTCACTCGAGGTACCCGAGCGCCCTGAGCTGCTCCACCGTCTCGTCATCGAGTTTCTTGGTTGTCAGCCGGTCGAGGCTTCCCAGGGCGTCGCTGATCGACCCGACGCACCGGAGCAGGTCGGGCGACGGGCTCGAATCGACGGTTACCAGGTTCGTGAGCTCCTGAGGGTCTTCGCCGAGGTCGAACAGCATGTGGCTGTTGTTCTTGACACGGAGAATCTCCTTGCGCTCGTCGCGCACCAGCCCCACCGACAGCAGCCCCTTGGATCGGGCGAGCTCCGACTCGTGGGTGCCGTGGACCGCGCCCTTGTGAGCCTGGAAGCAGATTGCACGATCCATGGGTGCCTCGGCGCCGTCGGTGACTCCGGCCCAGCTGAAGCCCTCGAACTGCTCCGGGATCTCCATGCCGAGCAGGTCCAGGACGGTGGGGGCCAGGTCCATGATCAGCGCCGGAGCGTCCTCGGACCGCGGTGCGATCCGTTCCTGCCACGTGAATCCCATCGGGATCGCCAGCGACGGTTCGTACAGGTACCGGCCGTGGCCCCAGTAGGAGTGCTCGCCGAGGCTCTCGCCGTGGTCGGCGGCGAAGAATACCAGCAGCCGCTCGGCCGGGATCTCCTCGCCGAGCCGCTCCAACAATCGGCCGACCTCGTGATCGACCGCGGCGATCTCGGTGTCGTAGCGGTCTCGGCGTGGCGGGTCTGAATCTGTGATGCCGAGCCGACCGGCGAACTGGTCGTGAAACCGGTAGGGAGCGTGAGGCTCCACGTAGTGCACCCACAGCAGGAACGGTTGCTCCCGGTGGTGCGCGAGCCAGTTGTCGGCCCAGTTCATGGCCTCGTCGGTGACGTCCTCTGCGGTCGCCTCGCTGTTGATGAGTCCGAACCAGCGGCGGCGGGTGAAGACCTCGCCGTAGTGGTCGAAGTGCTCGCCCAGGCGCGAGACGTTGTCCTTCAGCGTCCAGTTGCCGACGAACGCGGCGGTTCGCCAGCCGGCACGCGCGAGAATCTTGGGCAGCGAGTCGATGCCCTCCCGCATGCGCAGGCCGTTGCGGGACGCCGCATGGACGTGCGGCGACACGCCGGTGATCATCGAGCACAGCGCCGGGTTGGTGAGCGGCTCGACGGTGCGCGCGCGGGTGAACTTCAGGCCGTGGTCCAGCAGCCGGTCGATGTTCGGCGAGGTCGGCCGTTCGTAGCCGTAGCAGGACAGCCGGTCGGTGCGCAGGGTGTCGATCGTGATCAGAACCACGTACGGCCGGTCGTTCTGCGCGGCCGCACCGGCTGGGGCGAGGCATGACGCCACCGCCGACACTGCGATCACGACGTGTTTCAGTTTGTCACGAGCGCGCTGCACAGGCTCTCCCGAGCCCGAAATGATAGCGCGTCCTGCCGACGCCGCAATCCCCTTTTGGGACATCTCATGACGGTGTGCGACCCGAAAAGGGACGCAGAGCGTCATTCGAATCCTGCCGGAATGAGCTGGAATCTGGCACTTTTCTTGCTCAAAACATGCGGCGGAGGGTCAAGATGAGCAGCATCAACGGACATGACCCGAATGTCGAGCTGAGGTGGACACGCGATCCGGTCGAGGATCAGAGGCCCACGGACGATCCGTTTCCGTTGCCTCCGGACGAAGGTGACCCGGACCGTGACCACGAGAGCGGCTTCACCATCGCCGAGCTGGCGGTGGTGATGATGCTGATCTCGATCCTGTCGGTGCTCGCGCTCGGGATCATGAACAACCGGGTCGAGAAGGCCAAGCTGGCCGCGTGCATGATCGATCTGCGCTCGGTGCAGTCGAGCATTTGGTCCCTCAGCGACGGCGTGACATGGCCGGCGCCAAAGGATCTGTGGCAGTACATGTGGGCCGGCAAACGGCCGGGTCCGTACTACTACCTCATCAACAACTCCGACGCCAACAGCGGCCACGGCAACGACATGGACATCTGCGACGAGGAGAACCCGGGAGCGTCCGAGCTGAACCGCGCCTGCCAGGAGATCGAGTTCGTGATCGTTTGCCAGCACGACCACCGCACCCTCGCCAAGTACGTGTACATCGAGGACGAGGGACCGCCGACCATCGCGGGTTGGGATAAGGAGATCGCGCCGGATCCCGGCTACGACAGGTTCATCAAGTGGCAGCCTCAACAGTGATCATTTGGTGCTGGGCACCTTGATCCAGCACTGTTGGCCCGTCCTCCTTCTCTTCTGTGGTGCGGCCCGTTCGGGGGGTGGCGGCCCTCCGCCCCTCGGGCGGGCCATTCTTTTTTTGTGCCTGCGCCACAGCGAGCCTCTCGCGATGGACTCCCCGCAATCTCTCGGCCACCGACCGTAGAAGGGCCTGAGGGCCTGGGGGCGTGAGGGCATGAGGGGTTCTCAGAGCCGCTCCGCGCAAGCCCCCACGCCCACATGCCCGCAAGCCCTGGGTGGGTGGTCGAGCGACCAGCGACGGTCGGGTGGGGGCGGGTTCCCATCCAATTCGGCACAGTTGAACCAGCGCGGGACGGCGGCGGGTCGTCCGGTGCGGGGATTCCTGGCACTGGTCTTGCTCTCCGATGCGTGGGGGGTGAGATGACGCAGACGACGACAGCCGCGGTGGCGATCGAGGCTCAGGACGTCAGGCCGCTGGCCACGGTCAGGGTGCTGGTCGTGGACGGCGATCCGGCACAGCTGCGCTCGATACAGCGGTGGTTGGACTCCCAGTCACGCGTGCGGGCCTACGGTTTCGTCTCGGCGGAGGAGGCGCTCACTCACGGCACCGGGGGCGAGTACGACGTGTGCCTCATCGATGAACGACTCGATGGCTGGAGTGGGGTGATGCTCGGCGCGATGATCGGCGCGCTCAACCCGGCGGCACGACTCATCCTGATGACCGCGAGTCGCAACCCGCGGGTCGAACGCCAGGCCAGGGAGCACGGGTTCCACGCGGTGGTCGGCAAGCCGGTGCAGCTCCGGCTGCTCAACGAGACGATTCTCGCCGCCGTGGATGACCACGACGGCTGAGAAGGGCTTGAGGATATCTCGGGGATCGGCTGTGTGTCTCCGCGACCGCTGGCACCATGCCGGGTGTCAGGAGCTCACGGCGAAAGGTAGGCTGACGACTGCGCGTTGAGCGGGCGTGCCGGGCATGAAGTTTCGAGGTGCACAATCGTAGGGGATGTTGTCAGGCGCTGAGGCCTCGAAACGTCATGCCGGGCTCCCGTGGGGAGAGCGTCGGGGAGAGGGCGCGCGGAAGCAGAGTACAGAGTTCAGTGTTCAGAGTTCAGGCCTCGCCGACGCGAATGCTGAGTCCCCGTTCCTCGATCCCGGATTGGGTGGGCGCGCGGTCCAGTGACCACCGACGAGCGACCGGCGACGGGCTGGTAGGGACGGTGAAGACGAAGACGAGGACGAAAAGCGTCCTGGGTGGGTGGAGGATCTTGCATCTTGCATCTTGCATCTTGCATCGGGGCGGGCGGGGGGAGGTACACTCTCAGTAGCGTGAGCACCTTTGATCGCAACTGGCGTGAGCTGCAGCTCGAGACCCTGGTCGATCTGTCGTTGACCATCGGCGGCGTGCAGCCGGAGGAGGAGTTGGTGGACGAGCTTCTCCAGCGCGCGGTGGGCACGCTGGACGCGGGCTGCGGGTTCGTCGGGACCCACCACCCGGGCGGTCACGAGGCGATCGTGCGGGCCGTGCGGCTGCCGCAGGGCCTGGCGGCGATGCGGGCGTTGTTTCCGCCGGAGTTGCTCGAGGAACTCGCGGCCGGTACCGTGGTGCGGATCCAGCGCGACGAGGGGGAGCCGCCGTACGAGCTGATGGCGGCGCCGATCCGCTGGGGTCAGGAGACGCTCGGGATGGTGGTCCTGGGCGACAAGGAGACACGGGCCGGCCGGATTCCGTTCTCGGACAGTGACGCCCGATTCCTGCTGTCGCTGGCCAGCATGGTGGCAACGGCAGTGTCGACGTCACGTCGGGTGGCGGCGATCGAACGCGACCGGCAGCGCCTGGCGGAGGAGAACCGTGCGCTGAGAGACGTGGCGCAGCGAGAGGGTTTCGTGGGCGAGTCGACACCGATCCGAGAGGTCCTCGACTTGGTGCATCGGGTCGCGCCGACCCAGGTGAACGTGATGTTGCGCGGAGAGTCCGGGGTGGGCAAGGAGCGGGTCGCGCGGTTGCTCCACAGCTCGTCGGACCGCGTCGCCGGACCGTTCGTACCGCTCAACTGTGCCGCGCTGCCCGAGAGTCTGCTCGAGGCGGAGCTGTTCGGAATCGAGGAGGGAGTGGCGACCGGGGTGCAGCGCCGGCTCGGGAAGATCGAGCTGGCCAACGGTGGTTCCCTGTTTCTGGACGAGGTGGGAGATCTCACTCTGGCGCTCCAGGCAAAGCTGCTCAGGGTTGTTCAGGAACGGGAGCTGGAGCGGCTCGGCGGCCGTGAGCGGATTCCGGTCGACCTGCGCCTCGTGACCGCGACCAACCGTGACCTGGAGGAGATGGTGGAGCGAGGCGACTTCCGGCGCGACCTCTACTACCGGCTGCGGGTGGTGGTGGTAGAGGTGCCGCCGCTGCGCGAGCGTCGCGGCGACGTGCCGCTGCTGGCCCGCCACTTCCTCGAGCTGTACGGAGATCGCTTTGGGCGGCCGGGGTTGTTGCTGTCGCGGGAGGCGCTCGCAGCGCTCATGAACCACCCGTTTCCGGGCAACGTCCGCGAGCTGGAGAACGTCATTCAGGCGGCGGTCGCGCTGGCGCCAGGTGAGACCATCACCGAGCAGGATCTGCGTCTCGAGACAGTCGCGGGCGGCGAGCCCGGGTCCGAGACGATGCTGCCGTTGAAGGAGCTCGAGCTTCGCCACATCGAGCGGGTGCTGCGCGAGGTCGAGGGCAATCGGCAGGAGGCGGCGCGAATCCTGGGGATCGACCGGAGTACGCTCTACCGCAAGATGCAGCGTTTTGCAACAGATGGTGCAAATCGCACCAACTAGCCTTACACACCCTTAACGTGAAGTGCACGGCTGGGCACCTGAGGGCCGGGGCGCATCTGTCTTGCCTGGACTGGTGCAATATGCATCAATTGGACGTTGCGGGGACTGAGCCGATCCTGGCACGGAAGTTGCCCTTCGTCCAGGCGGAGGTTGTTGATGAGGTCTCTGGCTCTCCTACGCTTTACCGCGGTCGCAGGTGGTACCACAGCCCTCGTCACGGCCGCCGCCCATCTCGCCAATCTTCCCCTAAACATCCCGGTGCACCAACTTCGGCTCGCGTGGACGCTGGCTCTGGTTCTGATAGAGTTGTAGGTCCGCCATGGAGGTCGTGCTGCACCTACCGGTGGTGCCGAACGTGGAGCTAGTCGCCGCGAAAGCCGTGGAAACCCTGGGCGATGCCCTGGGAATGCACCAGACCCACGTCGAAGCCGCAAGCGTCGCCATCGTCGAGGCATGTCTGAATGCCATGGAGCACGGTGGCGGGAGGGTCGTGGTTCGCCTCACCGGCGACGAAGACAGCGGTCGGCCGTGCCTGGTCATCGAGGTCGAGGATAACGGTGCGGGTTTCGACCCTGCAACCGTGCCCGCCAACGCCGCGTCGCGGGTGCTCGGCTGCGCGTCGAAGCGGGGTTGGGGTCTGACGTTGATCCGTGAGCTGATGGACGACGTCCAGATCCGATCGCGACCGGGGCAGACGCTCGTCTGGATGTGCAAGTACGGGGAGAGTGGGCCATGAACGAGGACAAGATCAACCTGTCGAAAGATCTGATGCCGAATGGAATCGGCGTTATTTCGGCCGAGGGCTACATCAACAACGAGGGTGGTCAGGCTATCGCCGATGCGGCGACCGAGCTCATGGACAGCGGCTGCTCCACCCTGCTGATCGACCTCGAAGGGACCCGCATCATCAACTCGATCGGCGTTTCGATCCTGCTCGAGATCATGGAGAAGCTGCTCGAAGAGAAGGGGCGGCTGGCGTTCTGCAACCTCACTCCCACCATATCCAAAACGTTCGAGATCATGGGATTGGTCCAGTACGCGACGATGTACCCGGATCGAGAGACGGCAACCTCAGAGCTGACGGGTCATGCCACTGGCTGATCTGCTTCGCCTCGCCGACATCGCGCTCACCGGCCAGGCGAGTCCTCAGCTGTCGGAGGATCTGCTGCGGGCGGTGGTGGAGGAGACGGGGTCGCGGGCCGGTGTGCTCCGCCGCGCGGGCGATGTGGTGGCCCGGTGGCCGAGGACCGTGTCCAATCAGGTCGAGGACGCCACCGAAGGCTGGACCGAGATGCCGTTCGACGCCGGCAACGGGCGCTGGGCGTTGCGCCTGCTGCAGGCGGAGCGGCTCGACGAGGCGGTGATGGGAGCGGTACGTCTGAACTTCCGCTCCTGGGATCTTGTCGACGAACTCAAACGCACCAGGTTCGACGAGCGAATTCATCTGTGGGAGCTGGAGGCGATTCGATCGATCGCCACCTCGATCGGGGGCATCCTCGACCCGCAACGTCTGGCCGAGGAGGTGATCAGTCATCTGGTGGCGCTGCTCGGCGTGCGGAGCGCGCACCTCTACCTCGGGGACGACGATGCCTCGGCCGTCAGCGTCGGTGGATTCGGTCCGGCGCCGCTCGACGCTGCCGAGCTCGAGCTCGCCTGGCGGGAGGGGATCCGCTCCGACGAGCTGGTGGCGTTGCCGCTGGAGGCCGACATCGGCACGCTCGGAGTCCTCGTGGTGGCGGACAAGGAAGCGCGGGCCGGCACCGAGCCGTTTGCCGCCAACGACGTGCGCCAGCTGGAGCTGTTCGCGATCCAGGTCACGGTGGCGATGGAGTTCGCCCGGCTCACCCAGGAGTCCTTGGAACGTGAACGCATGCGGCGCGAGCTCGAAGTGGCGGCGGAGATCCAGGCCTACCTGTACCCGCAGCGGTTTCCGGATTTTGCCGGCTACCGGCTCGCCGCGCGGTCGTCGCCGTCGCTCCAGGTCGCCGGTGATACCTACGACGTGATGCTGCACGACGGCGCACTGATAATCACCGTCACCGACGTGTCCGGCAAAGGAGTCGGGGCGGGGATGATCGCCTCGAGCGTCCACGCCGCGGTCCGTCTGCTCGCCCAGGACCTGACCGAGCTCGACGAGGTCGCGCGGCGGATCAACCGCTACCTTGTGACCGCGACCGAGGACAACCGATTCGCCACCTTCGCGATATTTCGATTGGCCTCCGACGGCGGCCTCACCGTGGTCAACGCCGGCCACTGCCCGGTGCTCATCCGTCGCCGGGACGGCTCGGTGCAGCACATCGAGTCGAGCGGGCTGCCGCTCGGCATCCTGGGGAAAGCTGACTACACGGCTGTCTCGGACCACCTGGAGCCCGGCGACCTCGTGCTGCTGTACACCGACGGTCTCACCGAGGCCGAGGACCCCGACGAGCAGGAGTTCGGGGTCGATCGCGTCGCCCAGGTGGTGGCCGACATGGACCGGCCCACGGCAGAGGATGCCTGTAGTGAGCTGCTGCGGGTCGTGGAGGAGTTCACCTGCGGGCGTCCGCTGCAGGACGACGCGACGTTGCTGGTAGTGGAGAGACTCGAGGAGGGTGAAGACATCGAGAACGTGTGATCCAACCCGTGCCAGTCTCCGTGCCCGACTCTGCTCCGACCATTTCGTGAGAACTCGGTCGCGGATACGGATACGGGACCTGGGGCTGCGCGTGGTGTCACGCAGACGCAACCCGATCGCAATCAATGTGCGTGATACGAATCAGGTATTTGCGTCCTGCACGATCCCGGAGCAGAGCAGCGACACCAGAGGCTCCACGCGACGTGCCAGATCACGCGGTTCATCCTCCAGCAACCAGCTCGTGACCGCCTCGTCCACGGCTCCGAACACGTAGATGATCCCGAGTCCCGGGCTGATGTCCGTGCGGAATGCCCCCGACTTCTGGCCGTCCTCGATAACCGTCCGCATCAGTCCGAGGTAGTCACCGAGCCGGCCCCGCGTGAACAGGTTCATGAATCGCCGGGAATGGCGGGTCTCGATCTGTAGGAACTGCGCCAGGGCGCGGTCCTGGCCGAGCGTCTCCAGGTGGAGGCGGACCACCGTGCGCAACTTTTCGATCGGATCGGAAACCAGTTCGATCTCCTTCCTGACCCGATCGGTGAACCGCGCGAAGATCTCGTCGAAGATGCTGATCAACAGGTCTTCTTTGCCCTCGAAGTAGAGGTAGAGGGTGCCGTCTGCGACCTCCGCGGCCTGGGCGACATCGGTCATCCTGGCGGCGAAATACCCGCTGCGCGCAAACACCTCGATCGCTGCGCGCATGATCCGTTGCCGTTTCAGTTCGCGGCTGGAGTCGTTGTTCTTGGCTGTGGCGTTGGTCGGCATCCAGTCTCCCCATGAATGAGCGCTCATTCATGTTTCCACCAGAGGGTGGCCCTGTCAAGTTCCTTCCCCGTCGTGAGCACTGCCTGCCGTCCTTGTCCGCGGTGCGGGAGCCCAGTACCATGGAGGGCCAATCGCGAGGAGGTCGTCGTGGTAGACGCCGAGGGCAAGACCGCCCAGCAGATCCGAATCGAGTTGTTCAACAGCTACCGTGAGTTGTTCGCCAGTGCCCCAATTCGACTGATGAGCAGCACCGTCAGCGCGATGCGATCGATGGGCTTCGACGATCTGGCATCGGCGATCGGCGATCTCGACTGGCAGACCGTGCCGCCCGACGACCCGGAGGATCCCGAGCTGCGGGCCGACTGGCAGGGACTCCTCGAGGGGGCCTTCGGCGACGTCGATCGCTGGTTGCACGAGCTCGATCCGCAGCCGATGGGCTACAACCTGGACTCAGTCGGCTACCCGACGGTGACCGGGGCGTGGGCCGCGATCTGGGAGCGGCAGCTGGGAATTCGCTTCGAGAACCGGCCCCAGGAGCCGGCCGAGGTTGTCGTCCTCCATGGCGGAAACCAGGCGGTGCAGGCCGCGTTGCTCGGAGTGGCGGAGGCACACCGTGACCGGTGCGGACCATCGAGCGCGCCCACTGTGCTGGTCCCGATCCCGACGTTTTCCTGCCCGCTGGATCAGATCGCGCTGCAGGGGATGCGAACGGTGCTGTTGCCACCCTCGGATCCTGGGATGGACCCTGCCGCCGAGGACCTCGATCGGTTACCGGACGGGGTCGACATCGACGGCGTGTACATGATGCCGATCAACAACCCCACCGGCCGCACGATGCCGCCGGATCGGCTCAGGGAATTCGTCGAGGCGGTCGTCGACCGCTGGCCCCACGCCGGCGTCATCCTGGACTCGGTGTACGTCCGGCTCCACCCGCGGGACCGCGAACTGCTCGCCTGGTACGACGACGACGAGCGATTCGCTGAGGCGGTGCTGTTCATCGACTCGCTGTCCAAAACCCACGGCGTTACCGGGCTCAGGTCGGGCGCGATCCTGACCCGTTCCGAGCGACTCCGCCGGGGGGTGATAAGGTACTCGCAGAATGTCATGGCCGGGCCATCGAACGCCATGCAGGCAGTGGTCCTGGGGCTGTTGGCACCCTTTGCAGCAGGCGATGACGCCCTGGCCGACGATCGCATCCTCCTGCAACGTCGGATCGGTCGTCACCTCCAGCGGCGACGACGGCTACTGCTCGAGGCGGCGTTCGAGGCCCACCGAGAGTTGCTTCACCGTGATCAACCCTTGCTGCCGGACCCGGTCGGGTTCGACTGGGAGGGGTCGATGTACGCCGATCTCCAGCTAGACGAGCGCTGCTGCCGACTGGCCGACCGACAGGGCGTCTCGCCGACGGTCGGTTTCTACCTAGAAACCGGCATCGCCGGCGTACCACTCGAGGGTTTCTGTCGCAACCCCAACCTCGTCCGGCATGGACTGGTGGTCAATGCCGACTCGGAGGCGCTCGCGGTGTTCCAGGAGCGCGCGACTCGCTTCGTGAGGCTCAGCTTCGGCATGACGCCGCCACCGACGAGGGGGTGAGGGGGTGACCGCCCGTCGCTCAGCTCAACGGTATCTGGTTTTGGATAACGCCGGGCTCCGCCATCGCGGCCACGGTCACGCCGCCTCCGCCACCTCCTCTGAGTCTGTCGGGAAAAGCAGGCTCACGCCGAACGCGGATCCGGCAGCGAAGAAGAACGCTGGGACCAGCTCGTAGAGGTGATGCAGCCCCCACCGCTGGACCAGCCACCAAGCCAACAGGGTGAGAACAGTTGCCGCCAGCACCGCGGCCGAGTGCCCGACCTGAAACGATCCCGTCAGTCGGCCGATCATCAGAATCACGGCTGCCAGCACGATCGTCGCCCACCACACCTTCGCGAACGCCTCGGGGTTGCTGGCCGCGTCGCGGCCGAGCTTCCAGGCGACGGTGACTCCGATGCCGGTGAGCATGCACGCGAGCGCGCCGTACCGGTTCGCCCCCCGACGTCCGATCGCGAGCAGCATCAGTGGCGCGAAGCTGGCGCCGAGGCCGGACCATGCGAAGAGCACGAACCAGAACACCAGGCGCACCTCGGTGAGCGCGACTAGGATCCCCAACAAGCCCACCACCGCCACGGTCCAGCGGCCGAGCGTGAGGCTGCGCCGGTCGTCGGCCTGATACCCCATCGCTCCCTCGACAACGTCGTAGGACACGGCCGATGCGGCCACCAGCAGCTGTGAGGACACCGTCGAGAGGATCGCCGAGATGACCGCCGCGAGCAGGAGCCCGGCGATGACGGGAGGAACCAGCTGCAGCGCCATCGCCATGAGCGCCTGCTCTCCGTCGGCCAGGGAGGGCAGCATGACCCGCGCGGCCAGCCCCACGAGCCCGGCGCCGTAGAACACGGTCACTCCCCACAGCATGGCGATGGTCTTCAATCGACGGACTTCGCGTTGGTTTCGCGCCGCCATGTAGCGGGTGATCACGTGCGGCATGCCCGGATACCCGAGGCCGATCCCCAGCTCGCCGATCACGAACCCCCACAGAGCAGGCCCGATCCGATCGCCCCCGACCGTGATCAAGCTCGGGTCGATGGCCGCCAGACCGCCGAACAGGGAGCCGAACCCACCAAGATGGGCGATGGCGTAGAGCGGGAGGGCAATGAGCGCGACTGCCACCAGCAGCCCCTGGAACAGATCGGTCCAGGCGACCGCCCGGAATCCACCGAGCAGGGTGACCAGGACGATGACGGCCGCCCCGATCACGACGCCGAGCAGGTACCCGGTGCGGCCCTCCAGGCCGAGGGACGACGAGAATGCTTTCCCAGCTGCGGTCATCTGAGCCGCCACGTAGCCCATCATGCAGACCAGGATGATCGCGGTCGCGGTGATCCGCAGCACGTGTCGCGGGTCGCCCCAGCGGCGGGTGATGACGTCGGTGAGTGTGACCGAACCCTGGGTCTCGGACATCCGCCGCAGGCGCGGCGCCACAAGGTACAGGTTCACGAGGTAGCCGAGCAGGCAGCCCGGGGCGTACCACAGCCCTGACAGGCCGTGGGTGTAGGTCATGCCGACCGCACCGAGGGTCACCCAGCCCGACTCGGAGCTGGCGGTGGACGAGATGCCCGCGGCCCATGCGCCGAGCGATCGACCGGCGAGGTGGAAGTCCTCACCGCCGTGGGTGCGGCGGCCGGCAGTCCAGCCGATCGCCAGGAGCACGCCCAGGTACGCGACCATCACGATCGCGACCGTGGTGATGGTGGAGGCATCTGCGCCGGTCATGCGGGTCCCCCAGAATTGGTACGGTCGCGCACAGCCGTCACCGCCACGAGGATCGTCAATGCCAGCGGGAAGCCCCACAGCAAAAGATGAGCACTCAACTGAAGGTGGACATCGTTCATGCGCCAAGAGTAACAGTGCATCGGCCGTGGTCCGAGGATTCGAGGTGACCGAGAGATAAGGGTCCACCCGCACGACGCCCGAGGCTCGCTACTCGAGACTCTGCAAGGGCCCCTCACCCGCTCTGAGCGACGTCTCTTGCAGCGTGATCGAGCGGCTCGCGGTGCGCGGGAGGGAAGCTCGGTCCTCTGCTACACTCCAGCGACTCGGAGGACGGAACATGGTTTTGAGATCAGCCATCACGGTGGTGGCAGCGTTATCCATGGCCGGAGCGCTGTCAGCCGGACAGCCGTTCCACGTCATGGTGGTCAACGACGACGGAATCGATGCACCGGGCCTCGCGGCCCTTGCGGAGGTGCTGGCGGCTGATCCTGCCTACCGGGTCACGATTGTCGCGCCGGCGGAGCAACAGAGTGTTACGGGCCACGCCCACGTGACCCGACGCGAGGTGCCGGTTCGTGAGCACGCTCCCGTCGCCGGCTCGACGGCCTGGTCTGTTGGCGGAACGCCGGCGACGGTGGTTCGGCTCGGATTGACGGCGCTGCTGGTGGACGACCCGCCCGACCTCGTGGTTTCGGGCATCAACCGAGGGGAAAACGACGGTCTCGGTGCGTGGACCTCGGGCACGGTGGCAGCGGCCCGCGAGGCAGTGCTCGTGGGCGTGCCGGCGTTGGCGTTTTCCCTGCAGCTGAACTGGGATGAACCCAAGCCCGATTTTGTTGCGGCGGCACGCTGGGCGAAGCCCGTGGTCGATGCGGTGAGGGCCGGTGGCCTGCCGACGGGCGTCTACCTGAACGTGAACATCCCGCGAAATACCGATTCGGTGCGCGGCTACCGCCTGGCCCGAATGGGCGTGGCACGGCCCGCGGTCGCCCGATTCGAACCGGTACGCGACGAGGTGGGGGCTCGGTGGTACCGGAGCCGGTGGCGACCGCCCGACGAGACCGAGCCCGGTACCGACAACCGGGCCTTGGAGTCGGGCTGGGTTGCCATCGCTCCGCTCGGACTGGACCAGACCGACTACCGTGCCCTCTCGACCCTCCAGGAGCTGGAGCTGACCGATCCGGAGGCGGTAAACCCGACCGTCCCGTTCGAGGACGGGGTGGTGATGGAGGGCCACTGAGAGCAAGTCTAGGGACGGCCGTTTGAGACCGATACGGCTTGGTGAAGTCGACGCGGTCTTCTGCAGTCGCGCTCCCAGCGGTTGCCACCTGCAACATTCTTGGGCCTGGTCGGCGTTCGTGTGTGGAGCAGACGGGTTCCCAAGAATGTTGAAGAGGGCACGCCCGCACAGCGCGCCCTTTGCGACCCTCGCGAAGAAGCCCTCGCGACCTCGAAGCCGCCGACCATCGGGAGGAGATGAGGGCATGGCCGCCCGCCACTCAGCCAATGCCACGGCAGTGAAGAACGACCCGACCTCTCAGCGGATCATCCCCTTGCAGCCAGCTCTCTGCATCCTGAGTGCCGGGCTGCGGGTGGGGGGATGAAGTAATCGTCCGAGACGAGGTCTGCTGTGGATTCTCACCCCTCATCCCCTCATCCCCTCACCCCCCCCACTCCCC
>JBFELO010000078.1:0-22404 GCA_041552055.1 Candidatus Sulfomarinibacteraceae bacterium
CGCCGCTGATGGTTGAGGTCGAACCTGAGGCAAACAGGCGCGGGAACGGTTCCGGGGGGGTGTACGGGTTGTGGGGATGGAGGGTGTGGAGATAGAGGAAAGCTCGGTCGCCCTCGGCCAGCGAGTCGATCCAGGCGAGCGCCGCACGGTGGACCCTGTCGGCGCTGTCGTTGGGAGTCGACGCGGCCCGTCGCCTGAAGTCTTCTTCGAAGCGTACGAGATCGACCGACTCGAAGCCACGCGTGAGCCCGTGGGTGGCCGAGATGTACGGGTTGCTGGCCACGGCCGCGGTTCGATACCCGGCCGCGGTGAAGCTCTCGGCGAGCGTCTCCGGGCCGTCCTCCGGCAGGGCGCCACCTCGAATCGCACACCAACCCGTGAACAGGGCGACGGTCGACGTCGGCGTGTTGGGCGCGACACTGAAGTGGCGGAAGAAGCTGACGCCCTCGGAGGCGAGCCGGTCGAGCACCGGGGATGCTCCGCGGTCCGATCCCAGATGCCCGAGGGCATCGGCCCGCAACGCGTCCATCACGTACAGCACGACGAGTCGGGGCGGGCTCGGGGCCGGTTCCCGTTCAGCCGAGGCAACCGCTCTCTTCGAGCTGACGCTCAGGTCCGACCACCGTCCCGCCGGGCCCCGTCCCTCGGACTTCAGACGAAGCCGCACGAATCCGGACTCCGACTCGATCGGTGCCTCGAACTCGATCTCCGCGCGTGCCTCCAACGCCAGACTTCCGTGCCATTCAAACACCGTGTCGCCGGCCGACGTCCCGTCATCGACCGAGGCCACGAATCGCTGGTCGGGCGTCGGCTCGGTCGGCGGTGTGAATCTCCCAGTCACGCGGGCACGTCCGGACAAAGGTCGAACGGTTTCCACCGTCGACCATCCCGATTGAAGCACTCGACCGTCGTCGATCTCCGCCGACCCGGCGCGGCACGGACGCACCGATGCGCGCTGCAACACGACCCCGCGAGGAGAGGAAAACTCCAGAGAAACCGGAACTCGCCCGGTGGGCAGATCGGCAGGCATCTCGACGCGGACCCGCTCGGCCAGACGGTAGACACCCACGAGACGATCGCCCGTGCGAACGGTCACCGTAGAGTCCGAGAAGCCCGGGAGCAGCCTCAGTTCCAGGATCCGAGACCGCCGGTCAAGGTGCACCAACTCGAGTCGACCCGTCGAACTCGTGGGCGTGATGCGCGTTCCCGACTCGGTTCGAACGAAACGCCAACCGCTGACGAACCGGGTTCCCGGACCCGTGGTCGGGCGCGCCACAGAGGAACGCTCTGCCAGGATTCCACACGGAGAACCATCGTCGATCAGCGGAACCACGTGCGTGCCGGCACGGCCACACGCCACGCCGAGGCCGATTCCGAGCAGCACCGCGCAGCGCACCGCCCCCCGCGACGCCCTCGCCATGGTGGAGCGGCAGTCGCTCCAGACACACCACGACCCTGCCGATGGACTGCCGGGGCCTGCACCGGCTGCGGTCATGCGAAGGGTCCGAGCACGCTACGCGTGCCCGCGTGGGTCTTGGGAGACCGCGTCCGCGTTACCAGCGCTGGCGGCCGCCGCCGCGCTCGCCGCGGGGGCGGGCCTCGTTGACCTTGAGGGTGCGGCCATCGAGCTCGGTCCCGTTGAGCGCCTCGATGGCGGCGTTGGCCTCCTCGTCGTTCGGCATCGTCACAAAGCCGAATCCTCGCGAACGGCCGGTGTCGTAATCGGAGATGACTTTGGCCTCCTCGACCTCGCCGAACTCCGAGAACTTCGTGCGAAGCCCTTCTTCGTTGGTTGAGTAGGAAAGGTTCCCGACGTAGATTCTCACTCCTGCCTCCGAGCCTGTGATCACCACGCAGGCCCGAAGTCCCGCCGGCGTCACGCATCAATATCCAGGTGCGGCAGCGCGCCTCACCCACCCCCTATGATACGACACCCGCTGGCCTCTCGCCATCTCCTGCGATCTCGCCCGACGACCCCTTCGAGCCGTCTTCACGTCGCACCCAAAGAGGGCTGGGGCGGTCCGCGATGTGACCCCGGCGGCGCCGTGTGCATAGGAGTCACGTGACGTGCCGTCGCCACGCGCGTATATTCGTGGAAACTGGACCTCACGCGACCGACCGAAAGGTTCGTGGGTTCCCGTTCGTGTGACAATTATCGAGGGATGACAACCGTGACTCAATCCTTCCGCATCGTCCTGCTCACCCTGGTGCTCGGATCACTGTCCATCGCGGCAACGCGGTTGGTGGCCATGCGAGTCGACATAGAAGCCCTAGGCGCGGCCGGTGAGAAAACCGCCGTCGAGGTCGGCATCCAGATCGCGCCCGAGGATCGATCGGTGATCGGCCGCCAGGTCGTCCTCCAGATGGAGTTGACGCGCGACAAAACAACGATCGACCGGGTGGCACAATCCCTCGAGCTGGATTCCAACGGCCGGGCGCGCATCGAGGTCGTCTGGCCGCCGGGAGTGTACGACGTGAGGGTCGAGGTCGAGAGTGCCAACGGAGAGGAATCCGGGCTGTGGTTGGGCACGACGAGGGTACCGCGGTTCGAGCCCGAGGCGCCCGGGACACCGCCCGCCGCAGATCCGGCGGCGGTGGCAGCCGCCGGCGGAGCGGCAGCCGCGGCCTCGCCGCCTCCCCCCCCTGCTGCCGACGTCGTTTCCGATCCCGAACCCCCGCCGCAGACACCTCGAGCACCGACCTCCACGGTGGTGGAGACTCCCGTGGAACGAGCCGAAGCGCCGGTGCCGGCAGTCGCAAGTTGGGAAGACGACCCCACCCGTGCAGATCTCACCGTGCTCGTCACCTACCGCAACCGTCCCGTGCCCGGACTCGAGCGAGACGATTTTAATCTCCGGGTGGATGGTCGCCCCACGGTGATCGAGAGCATGGGGGCCGCTCCAGGCACCCCGCTGCTCCTCGGGATGGCGGTCGACATGTCCGCCCCCATGAGTGATCAGATGCCCGAAATGAGCCGGATGTTGAGCGGTCTGGCGGTTCGCGCGCTCGATGTCGCTGGTGCAATGTTTGTGGTGACCGCAGATCCCGATCCCGCGGTAGACCTTCCATGGGGGGCTACGCCTTCCGACCTCGCGAACGCGATCGCCCAGCCCGGCGATTCCTCCGAGGCCGACGTCACCCAGATGATCACGACCGCGCTCGATCAGTTCGCGGGACGAACAGGCCGCAAGTTCCTGATCGTCGTCACCGACGGCGGCAGCGAGTCCAGCAGATCGGACTGGAAGGACGTCGCACCGATCGTGGACGCCGCCGGTATCCCCATCTTCGTACTCGGCGTGCGCGCAGAGACGCTGAACGACCGCACGCGGCGAAATTTGGATCGCCTGGCGGCCACCACCGGCGGCAAGAGCTACTTCGTGCAGGATGTCGGAATGCTGAGCATGACCACCGACCACATCGCCGACCTCATCACGAGCAGCTACGCCATCCAATTCCGGCCACCGACCGCTACCGGATTGCACAAGGTCGAAATCTCGACCGGGAGCAAGGACCACACGGTGCTCCATCCGAAAACCGTCCGTTGACAGTTGCCGATCCCGCGCGTATTCAGTTGGAGCGATCTTCCGGAATTCTGATCTGCAGGCAGACGAAGAAACCGGCAACGGCGATGGCACCCGCGAGCAGAAACACCCAGCGAAAGCCGAACGCCTCCCAGATGTAGCCCGAGAGCACCGGCAGCGACATCGCCACCGCGTGGTCGATGGTGATCCCGGTGGCGATCGTGGGCGTGATGTCGCCCGGGTGCTCGGCGATCTTGCCGAGGTAGGTGGTCCTGGCCACGCGCAAGGCGAAGAGCACCGCGTCCACGATGTAGGCGCCGTACATCGCGTAGAGGTCCAGTGGTTCTGGCAACAGGTCGCTCGCGAAGGCGTACGTCAGGCAGACCGCCAACAGCAGCAGTTCGTCCACCGCAAGCACGGTGCGTTCGCCGAGCCAGTCGATCACCTCACCCATCAGCGGCCGCACGATCACGCCCAAGGTTGCCGAGGCGAAGTAGAGCAGTGCGATGGTGCTGACCGGCACGCCGTGTATCTGCACCAGGACCCACGCACCGAACGCGAGAAACAGCTGCTTGCGGATTCCGAACAGCGCGCTGATGGCATAGAAAAGACCGTACCGTCGCTTGAACACCAAACGACGCGACCGGTCGCCCCCACGCCAGAGTCTGATGGACGCGTAGAAGACGCACGCGACGAGGGCGCACGCCGCCGCGACGGCAAAGAAAAGGTCGTACCGGTCGCCGATGAGCTTGGCGAGCACGAAGATCAGTCCGACGCCCGAGATCGTCCCCAGGTTGCGGGCGCCGCCGAACTGACCGAGACGGCGACCCTCGCGCCCTCCGGCCGCCAGCTTGAGGCCGATCGGGCCCTCGACCGCGAAAATGATGTGGTCGCCGAGTGACCACACCGTGACGAACACCACCACCGCCGCGGTCGAGGGCGAGATATAGCCGAGCCCGACGGCGCCAACAGCGGTGAACAGCATCGCGATGGAAGCCATCTGGGTTTCCGAAAACAGCACCAGCAACGCCCCCGCCACAAACATGATCAGAAACCCTGGGAACTCACGTGGGAATTCGAGCCAACCTCGGGCCGCCGCGCCGAAACCGTGGACGTCGGAGAGGTAGTTGTTGAGAACCGACACGATGATCCCGCTCGCGGCACCGAAAAACAGGGTGGCGAGGAGTGCGTTTCGGAGATCGCGGGGTACGGCAAGCAGGTTGCGCACGTTCACAGGGGTCGTAGTGTAGACCTCCACCGTCGATTCTGCGCTCCCAGCCCGAGCAGCTCATCGAGTCGCTCCCACCGGCCCGTCCTCCCGAGCGATCCCACCCGGGACTCACCCTCGTCATCCGCATCGTCGTCGTCATCCACGACGCACCCCTTCTCGACCCGTCGAAGACGACACTCGTGATCCTTCGATCGTCGCGAGGGCGGCGGATTACGCTGGAGCCCGGGCACCGCGCCACAGCCACACGGCTCGAGGCTCACTTCCCGTCGCCGAGCACGACGCCCCACAGAGAACCTCAGGATCCCTTCTTCTCGGATCCAGGGGTCGTTCGCTTCAGTGACTGCAGCAGTACGAGCCCGGGGCCGGTGAGGCGCGTCATGAACAGGCCCTCACCGCCGAACAGCACCCGACGGCAGCCGGCTACCCCCTGAATGTCGTAGTCCACGGACTCGGAGAAGGCGGCGAGGTTGCCGGTGCTCACCAGGACCGACTCGTTCTTGGCCAGGCTCCGCTCCATGAAGTCGCCCGAGCCGTGGATCAGAACCGTCCCGGTGCCGGAGATGCGCTGCAGAAACAGTCCGACTCCGCCGAACAGGGCCACACCCGCCCGCTTCGCCACACGAACGTCGATCTCCACCGCGGGCCCGAAGGCGGCCACGAACGACCCGCGGGTCGTCATCACGGCCCCCTGCGACAGGTCCCAGGGGATGATCTTCCCCGGCTGATTGGCCGCCAGCGTCGCCCTCGAACCGTCGCGTGACGCATCGAGGAACGTCAGGGCGAGCCCCTCCCCCGACATCATTCTTCGGGCGCTGCCACCGATACCGCCGGGCGCCTTGAGCGTCCAGGACAGATCGGGGTCGACGGAAACGATCGATCCCTTGCTCGCCCAGCACGTGTCTTCCTTGTCCAGGGTCAGGTCGGCCACCTGCGCCAGTTCGCCCGCAATGGTGAATTCCATGTGTCCTCCGCCCCCAATGGTGCCACAACCCGAGGTCTCGGATTCCGTATCAACCGTGGGGGTGGACATGAGAATCCGCGGACTCGCTGTCTCAATACTTGCGCTGTCGTGCATGATCACGTGGGGCTGCCGCTCACCGGCCGACGACGACGCGGTCTCGGTCAATCGGTTGAGCGATCGTCTCATGCTCGTCCAATCAGGGGAATCGTATGACGACACGGTGATCGCCGTGGCTGGTGAGCGCGGCATCCTCGTGATCGACACCGGCATCGCTCCGACCTGGTCGGATCGGTACCGGGCGGCCATCGAAGATGAATTCGGGCGGGAGGATTTCGCGTACGTCATCAACACCCACTCCCACTTCGATCACACCGACGGGAACCAGGTGTTCTCCGACTCGGTGATCATCGGACACGACCTCTGCCGGGAACAGATGATCCGGTTCGGGTCAGGGGTGGATGCTTTCCTGGACCGTCAGCGCACGCGGGTCGAGGGATGGCGTCAGCAGCTCGAGGGACTGGACCCCGACACGGAAGACGCAGCCAGATTGCGCGATTTGGTGGCGAGCTACGGCCTGATGTGCGATGACCTCGAAGAGAACTACGTCTTGACCCCTCCGACGGTCACGTTCAGCGATCGGATGACTCTCGACCTCGGCGATCTCACGGCCCATCTCTACTACTGGGGACAGGGGACCCATACCGGTGATGACATCGTGGTCCACGTGCCCGAGGAAGGGCTGGTGGCAACGGGTGATCTGATGTACCCAGGCGGCATCCAGTTCGCGGTCGATCCCGACGTCGACGTTCCGCGCCAACTCGACGTGCTCGACGCGGTGCTCACCGATGACGGGGCGGTCCGCCACGTCGTGACCGTCCACAACGGCATCATGACCCCACAGGATCTGGAGATCAGGCGGGACTACATGGCCAGCCTGTGGAAGACCCTGCGCGAGGCATCCGAGCACGGCCAATCCCTCGCCGGCGTTCGACACCTCGTGTCACTGGACGTCTTCGAGGAAATCTCTCAGCTCGATATCGACCGCGACACCCTTGAGAATCAGCACCAGGGGAACGTCAATACCCTTTGGATGCACCTCGTGGCAGGACAGTCGGCAGCCCAGGTGCTTGAGAAAGTCCTCGACGAAGAGGACCTCGAAGCGGCGGCTGCAACCTTCCGAGAGATGCTCCCTCAACGTGGCGAGAAGTTCTTCTTCGACGAGAACCAGATCAACGCGCTCGGCTACAGGCTCATGGGCCAGGACAGGCTGGACGAGGCGATCGCCGTCTTCCGCATGAACGTGGAGCTCTTCCCGGATGCCTGGAACGTGTACGACAGCCTCGGTGAGGCGTACATGGTTTCTAGAGAACGGGATCTCGCGATCGCCAGCTACCAGAGGTCGCTCGAGCTCAACCCGGACAACGCCAACGGGGTGGCGATGCTGGAACGGCTCCGCCCGTCCCAGTGACGGGCGCGGTTGCGGCGAGCGCTCACCAGCCGCAGCTGCGGCCTTTGTTCTGCTCCTCGAGCCAGTCCATCAGCGGCTGGTAGTAGTCGACCATCGCGGTCGCGTCCACCTCCCGCTGCCCGGTCAGCGCCTCCAGGGCGTCCTGCCAGGGCCGGCTCCGCCCCATGTCCATCATCTGTCGCAGCCGCTCCCCGGCCACCGGGCTGCCGTAGATGGAGCACTCGTGCAGAGGTCCTTCGAAGTCGATCGCCTCGCACAGCGCGCGGTGGAACTGATAGTGCAGCACCGCGGCCAGGAAGTACCTCGTGTACGGCGTGTTGTTGGCGATGTGGTACTTGGCGCCCGGGTCGAAGAACTCCTCGCCGCGCGGCACCGGTGGACGAACCCCCTGGTACCGCTGGCGCAGCTCCCACCAGACCGCGTTGTACTCCTCGGGCGAAATCTCGCCCGCAAACACCTGCCAGCGGTACCGGTCCACCAGCAATCCAAACGGCAGGAACGCGATCTTGTCGAGGGCGGTCTTCAGCTGCATCGCCACCACGTCACCGTCAGGCGCAGAGTCCAGGAACCCGAGCTGCACGAGGTAGGCGGGCGTGATCGAGAGTGCAAGGGTGTCCCCCAGTGCCTCGTGGAAGCCGTCGTTCGCCGAGTCCCGAAACAGCGGATCCAGCTGTCCGTACGCCCGCTGGTAGTAGTTGTGACCGAGCTCGTGGTGGACGGTGATGAAGTCCTCCGATTCGATCTCGATGCACATCTTCAGTCGCAGATCGTCGACCCAATCGATGTCCCAGGCCGAGGCGTGACAGACGACGTCCCGGTCGGCCGGTTTGACGAACAGCGACCGTTCCCAAAACGTTTCGGGCAACTCTTCGAATCCCAACGAGCTGAAGAAGCGCTCGCCGATGCGGACCATCTCGAGGGCATCCACGTCCCGCTCACGCAGCAGCGCCGTGAGGTCATAGCCCGGGTCGGCGTCGCCAGGCAGCACGAGGTCGGCGATGTGCTGCCAGTCCTGTGCCCACATGTTGCCCAGCAGATGGGCCGGGATGGGATCGTCAAGGGGTACCGCTGCCTCGCCGTACCGCTCGGCCAGCTTGAAGCGCACGTAGCAGTGGAGCTGTTCGTACAGTGGCTTCACCTGTTGCCAGATCCTGTCCACGTCGGCGGCGAACTCGTCCGGCGTCATGTCGTACTTGGAGCGCCACAACGCCCCGAGGTCGGCGAACCCGAGTTCGCGTGCACCCTCGTTCGCGATCTCGACGTAGCGCTCGAAGTCCTTCCGCATCGGCACCGAGACCGTGCGCCAGCCCTGCCAGACATCGAGCAGCCGGTCGGGATCGCGGCTGTCGATCAGGATGTTCTCCATCTCCTCGAGCTCGAGGCAGTCGCCATCCTCGGGACAGTACTTGCCGGCACCGTATGCGCTCTTGAGGGATGTCGTGATACGGGCCAGCTCGGCGGTCTTTGCCGCATCCGCCGGCGCCGTCAGGTTCGCCATCGTCCTCAGGATCAGCAGCTTTCGCGCCTGTTCGTAGGGCAGATCCAGATCGGTGTAGCGGGCAGCCTCCCGGGACAGCCGCGACTCCACCCCGATCTTCTCCGCCTCTGCCGCGGCAGCGATCAGCGTGGTGTCCGGGGTGATGAAGTTGGCCCGCACCCAGGCTGCGCGCTCGGCGGTGATCCAGGCCTCGAGCGCCTCTCCCTCGGCTCTCTCGAGAAACGTGGTGCCGTCTCCGCTCGAGGGGGCACGTCGAGAATCACAGGCCGCCAGAGCGGCCACGATGATCGTTGCCAGTGCGGAGACGACGACACGAGACGATGCGGAACCTTGCATGACCACCTCCCGGAAGGGCAATTGTACCGACACCGCTGACCACTCACTCGCGAAACCCGTAACCGTATCCGTCTCCGTCTCCGTCTCCGATCCCCACGCGTGCTGCCGGGCACGGAGACGGGCACCCACCGACTCACCTGTAACGGCGTGAGCGGCGACACCTCGGTGGTATGATCCGACCCGAAGCGGATCAAGCGGAATCCTCGTCGAGAGTGACACCGAGGTGTCGATTCGAGAGTAGTCCAGCGACGAGATCGCGTGGAGGTGTCCCATGACCGACGACTTCCGCGACAAGAGCTACTGGCTGACGACCCGGGAGTACGAGCCTGGAACCACGCTCGAAGGCGCGCACGAGGTGGACGTGGCGATCGTGGGTGGTGGATTCACCGGCCTGTCTGCGGCCCATCACCTCAAACGGGCGGATCCGGACCTGACGATCGCGTTGCTCGAGTCGCAGGTCATCGGGTTCGGCGCGAGCGGGCGCAACGGCGGCTTCAACATGACCCTGTTCGGTCTCACCCTGTCGATCACGGCGCTCCGATTCGGCAAGGATGGCGCGCGCGAGGCGCACCTCTACATGGAACGGGCGGTCGACACCACGCACGACCTGATCACCGACCTCGCGATCGAGTGCGACTACGAGCATCCCGGTTTTCTCCGCGTCGCCACGTCTGAGAAGTACCGCGACCGGATACTACACGAGATCGACGTCGCGCATTCCCTCGGATTCGAGGGCATCGAGTGGATCGGGCGCGAGGAGGTCCAGGGACGGGTGGCGAGTCCGCTGTACCTCGGCGCCTGGTGGGAACCTCGCTGTGGCCTGTTGAACCCTGCCAAGCTGAGTTGGGGCTGGAAAGACGTCGTCGTCGGACAGGGTGTGCAGGTGTTCGAGGGCACCCCAGTGGTCGAAATGGAGCGCTCCGGAGACGGGATCCGGCTGGACACCCCCCATGGCCGCGTGCTTGCCGACAAGGTGGTGCTCGCGACCAACGCCTACTCACACCTCATACCGCAGCTGAAACGAAAACAGGTCCCGGCGTGGACTCACATCGTGCTGACCCAACCGATTGTCGACGAACCGCTCGATGCGATCGGCTGGCGAGGACGGGAGGGTATCGAGGACGCGCGCAACCTGGTCCACTACTACCGTCTGACCGCCGACAATCGGCTCCTGATGGGGGGGCGGGACGTGTCCATCCGGTACGGCGCCGACATGGAGGGTGACCTGAACGATCAGGTGTTTTCCGACCTCGAGCGGGACGTGATTCAGACCTTTCCGTCCCTCGGCGGCATCGACTTCACCCACCGCTGGGGCGGACCCGTGTCGGTCACCCTGGACATGGCTCCGGCACTCGGTTTTCTCGGCGATGAGCGCGTGGTGTACAGCCTCGGATGTATGGGCCACGGCGTCAGCATCACCCACCTCAACGGCGCGACAGTCGCCGACCTGATCCTGGGCAGGAAGACCGATCTGACCGACGTGTTCTTCGTCAACAGGCGCACGCTTCCGTGGCCGCCCGAACCGATCCGCACGCTGGCCGCACAGGCCATCCGCGGCTACATGCGGTGGGAGGACCGTCGCTTCGACCCCGCCCGTCCCACTAACGCCTCGATAACCCCCCCCGAATCGGTCACCGTTTGACACAGCGGGAGGCGAGACGCTCACATCGGCGATCGCATCCTCCCGTCTCCGTATCCGTCTCCGTATCCGTGCCCGATTTCGCCCGTACGGCACAACAGCGGGCCCCGATACGGACGCGGGGGCGGCCCGTGTTTCTGCTGTCGTATCCGCTCCATCCGGCGGGCGCCGGAATCGTCGCGTGGTGTAGGATCGGGAGACCCCCGAGGGGTTAACACCGAGACCCGGAGAGCCTCGATGACTCGAACCAACACGATTGCCGTTATCGCCCTCTGTCTGCCTGTCCTGACGTGCGTACAGCACCACGACCCGACAACCGACCTCCACAACCTCTTCGACGAGGCCTGGGAGTTCACCATGCAGGAGTTCCCGACGTTCGCGACCGCAGTGGGCGACCACCGCTTCGACGACCGCCTGACGTCGGCAACGATCGAGGACGAGGCACGGCGTGCGGCCTACTGGCGCGACGTCCTCGCCCGGCTCGAGACCATCGATCGATCAGAAATGGGCGACGACGATCGGATCAACTACGTCGTGTTCGAGCGTGAGATCCGCGACCGGTTGGCCAGCTTCGAGTTCGAGGAGTACCTGATCCCGATCACCAACGACAGCGGATTCCACAGCGGTTATCCATTTCTGGCGGACCTGGCGCCGCTGCGCACGACCAGGGACTTCGAGAACTACATCGCCCGGCTGAACGCAGTTCCCCTCGCCATCGATCAACACATCAACCTGATGCGCCAGGGCCTGATCACAGGCCACGTCCAGCCGCAGGTGATTCTGCAGGATTACGAGACCACCATCGAACCGCACGTCGTCGATGATGTCAGCGAGAGCGTCTTCTGGAGGTCCTTCTCGAACTTCCCCCACTCGGTTCCCGAGGCCGAGCGCGAACGGCTGCGCCGGGCCGGTGCAGAGGCGATCGAGGACGGCGTCGTCCCGGCCTACCGCCGATTCCTCGAGTTCTTGGTCGACGAGTACAGGCCGAATGCCCGCACATCGATCGGTGCATCCGAGCTACCCAACGGCCGTGCGCGCTACGCCTGGTTGGTCCGCCACCACACCACGCTCGACCTTTCGCCGGAGGAGGTCCACAGGGTCGGCCTCGACGAGGTGGCCCGGATTCGCGCCGAGATGCAGGGGATCATCGACGAGGTCGGGTTCGAGGGAGATTTCGCGGCGTTTCTGGAGTTCCTCCGCGGCGACCCTCAGTTCTTCGCAACCTCGCCCGAGGACTACATCAGGGAGGCGCGCGACATCGCCAAGCGCATGGACGCCAATCTCCCCTCTCTGTTCAAGACGCTTCCCAGGCAGCCCTACGGGGTGAAACCGGTACCCGATCACCTGGCTCCCAAGTACACGTCCGGGCGGTACTACGGGGCACCGCTCGAGAGCACCCGCGCCGGCACCTACTGGGTCAACACCTATGCCCTCGAGAGCCGACCCCTGTGGGCGCTCACATCCCTGACCCTGCACGAGGCTGTACCGGGCCATCACCTGCAGGGAGCGCTCGCCAAGGAGCTCGACGAGCTCCCCGATTTCCGGCGCTACTCCTACGTCAACGCCTACGGCGAGGGCTGGGGGCTGTACTCGGAGTGGCTCGGAATCGAGGCCGGGATGTACGACACGCCCTACGAGCACTTCGGTCGGCTCACCTACGAGATGTGGCGCGCCTGCCGCCTCGTCGTGGACACCGGCATTCACGCGCTGGGCTGGTCCCGTCAGCAGGCCATGGAATTCATGGCCGCGAACACCGCGCTCTCACGACACGAGATCACCACCGAGACCGACCGCTACATCTCGTGGCCGGGCCAGGCACTGGCCTACAAGATGGGCGAGATCACGATCCGCCGGCTGCGCCTCGAGGCGGAACGGGCCCTGGGCGAGCGTTTCGACGTGCGTGATTTCCACGACGTGATCCTGCTCTCCGGCCCGGTGCCGCTCGACGTCCTCGAGGGGCAGGTCCGCGACTGGATTGGCGAGAACACCGCTGGCGATTGACTCGCCTCTCACCATTGCGGTGAGCCTGGTTGGTCAGACTTTCATGATCTGCTACATTCTGCGCCAGTCCTGCTCCAACCACGGTCCGGAATGACGGCGTCCGCGTTCGCAACGTCGTCGAATCAAAGGAGGGAGTTCGAGATGACCACCGAGCTGTTTTATCTGGCCCTGGTGACCACTCTCACGGCGGTGATGTGGATTCCATACATCCTGAACATGATCATCGTCAGAGGCATCGCAGACGCCGTCGGTTACCCGGAGGATCCGAAGCCGATGGCCCTGTGGGCACTGCGCATGAAGGCCGCGCACGCCAACGCGGTGGAGAACCTGGTGGTGTTCGCGGCCCTGGTGCTCGTCGCGCACGCGGTGGGCGCCAACAACGGCTGCACCGCTGCGGCGGCCGCCGTGTACTTCTGGGCACGCATCGTGCACTTCTTCGCGTACACGGCCAGGGTCCCCTGGGTACGGACTCTCGCATTCGCCGTAGGATGGGTCGCCCAGATCGCCTTTGCCTGGCAGATTCTTACGTGATCATCGAACGCCACCCATGAGGTGACGGATCGGTCGGCTCAGCGCCGCCAGCACGAGCCCGGCGGCAATCGTCGTGCCCGCCACGATGCCGAACAGTTGCCACAGCGGCATCGCCTCGTACAAGCCCGCAACCCGGCCGCCGATGTAGTTGCCGACGGCTGCGGCCAGGAACCACACCCCCATCATGAGGCCGGCCACCCGGGCCGGTGCGAGCTTGGTGACGGTGCTCAGGCCGACCGGGCTCAGGCACATCTCCCCGACCACGTGCAAGAAGTACGTGGTCAGGAGCCAGCCCGGCCCGACCTTGGCGCCCCCGACACCGAGCCAGGCAGCCGCCACCATGACGACGAACCCCAGGCCCACGAAAACCAGGCCGAGACTGAACTTGACCGGGCTCGAAGGCTGGCGGTTGCCGAGCCGCACCCACAGCCACGCGAAGAGCGGCGCCTGCAGGATGACGAAGAGGGCCGGCACCCACTGGAACCACGATGCCGGAAACTCGTACCCGAACAACTGCCGATCGGTCACGTCGCGGGCGAAGAGGTTGAGCGACGATCCCGCCTGCTCGTAGGCGCCCCAGAAGAACGAAGCCGCTATGAATAGCACCAGGATGGCCACCAGACGTTTGCGCTCGACCGGCGTCCAGCTGACGCCGAGCAACAACCAGGCGAAGAATCCCACGGTGATGGCCAGCAGAACGACACCGAACGAGTCGGCGACGCCCTCCGGTGTCAAGCGGATCACTCCTGCGGCCGTCAACGCGACCACGGCGAGAACGGCTGCTGCGAGCGCGACGACTCCGATCCGGAGCCGGCGTCTCTGCGTCGCCAACGCCTCCGGGTCGTCCGGGACCACCGGACGCAGGCCGGCATCACCGAGGTGTCTGCCCCCGAGGACGTACTGGACGAGGCCGAGACACATCCCGATGCCGGCAACCCCGAATCCGAGGTGCCAGTCGATCTTCTCCCCGATGAAGCCACAGATCAAAGGGGCGGCAAAGGCTCCGATGTTGATTCCCATGTAGAAGATCGAGAAACCGGCATCGCGCCTTTCGTCACGCTCCTCGTAGAGCTGCCCCACGATGGCACTGACGTTGGGCTTGAGGAGGCCCGTGCCCAGGATGATCAGCGCGAGCCCCGGGTAGAAAGCAGCGGTGTGTGGGATCGCGAGCGTGAACTGCCCCGCAGCGATCGCGACCCCGCCCCAGAACACTGCCCTGCGCTGGCCGATGAACCGATCGGCGATCCAGCCACCCGGCAACCCGACCAGGTAGACCAGGGAGGTGTATAGAGCGTACACCGCGCCGGCGGTGGCGACACTGTACGACATGCCTCCACGGGAGACCTCGGCGGTCATGAAGAGGATGAGCAGGGCCCGCATCCCGTAATAGCTGAAGCGCTCCCACATCTCGGTGAAAAACAGCGTGGCGAGACCCCGTGGGTGACCGAAGAAGCTCCGATCGGAGGTGGGGGCCGTCATCGTATGATCATTCATGGCGGGTCATCATAGCCGAGCCGGCTCCGCTGGCGCAGCATCGCGACGTCATCGCCCTCGCAGGAGCGAGCCGTCAATCGGGCGGCTCGACGCCCCGAACCGCGGCGGGCGGCTGCCCACGGAGACGCTCGCGACGGAACGGGAAACCGTAGTCGTCGCCGTACCTGTCCTGCAGCGCGCGGAACTCATCCGAGATGACGAAGTGCCGCGCCACCGTGCGATTGCCCCTGATCTCTTTCCACTGGATCCAGAAGTCGACCTCGATCGCCGCGGGTTCACGGCCCAATATGTCCCGGTACAGCGCCGCGACCCACTGCCGGTCGGTCCCGCCCTGCGCACGGTAGTACTCCGCCGAATTCACCACGCGGAGGATTTCACGCGCCTGATCACTGGCCAGTACGCGGTATTGAGCGCGCGTCCTGAGCGCTTCCGCTCCGACCTGCCTGTCGTGCAGGACCCGCGGAGGAACGGCGACCGAGGAGAAGCCGGCGAGAATCGCGTGCGACAGAATCAACGGCAACAGTCGCCGGCCGCGTCGGAACAGCACCGTCCAGAGCCATCCGCAGACCGTGGTCGCCGCCACGAGCGCCAGCACGGGCAGGTGAAGCAAGCCGAACAGCGCTGCCGATGCAACGGTTGCCTGGCGATCCGATCTGACCAGCTCACGCAGGTTCGGCCACAGGAAGGTGTGGAGGAGGAGCTGGTACCAGACTGCCCACATGAGGCGGCGCGAAACCCAGTTGGCGACCTCCAGCGGAGAACGGCGGAACGGCTCCAAATCGAGTCCGTCGTACGGCTCGGCTGCCACCGCCACCCACACGCCTACGATCAGGAGGACCGCCGCGGTGGCACCCGCCGCTTCGAGCCAGGGGCGCAGCGGAGCGATGCGGAGGGCCTCCCGAACCTCTCCAAATCCACGATTCCTGATCGACGACGCATAGACCGCACCGATCACCAGCCACACCCAGGCTAGCGCACGGCCGTCGTCCATGCCCCGAAGCAGCCACAGCTCGATCAGAACCAGCGCCACCAGAAGTGACAGCTCGATGGCGGCTCGGACCTTGAAGCGATTCGAGGTGGTGATCGGATCCTCCGATCGTAGAGTGTAGCGCGGACCTCCCGGCGCGACCGCGTCGACCGCCTCGTGAGTGCCGCGCTCGATGAGAATCGTATACAGTAGATTCGCGGGTGGATCACCCGCCAGGAGACCACGGCAATGAACCGGTACTACTGCCCACACTGCAAGGCAAAGCTCAATCCGGGCACCAAGGTCATCTTCGTGATCGGACACAGCGGCAGACGCGGTCTGCTCCTGCTGAGCCCCGACCTCGGGGACTACGCGGTCGTGCTGGCCGAATCGATACCGATCGATGAGGGTCGGCTCTACTTCTTCCAGTGCCCGGTGTGCCACCTCGATCTGACCTCCTCGATCAACGAAAACCTGGTCGAGATCGTGTGCCGCGAGCCCAATGGCGCCGAGACCCTGGTCGCTTTCTCGCGGGTCGCGGGCGAGCACGCCACCTTTGTCCGAGGGCCGGACGGGGTTCGCAGCTTCGGCGAGCACGCCGACCGCTACGACGCCGTCAACTTCTTCGGCGAGGGAAAGAACGGCGAGCTCGACACCGCGTGATCCGCCGCGCGAGCCCGCATCGAGCATCCACTCTCGCCGCGAGGGCCATCTGACGTGGGGAACCGTGCCGACGTGGACCGATCGAAGCGCACGGGGAGATCCCTGCTTCGGCCCGTCAAGATCGTGGCGGCCGTGGCGACGGTCGCTGTGACCGTTTTGTTCGCGGTCGTCGGGATCAAGGCGCTGACCTGGCCGGACGTGGCCGCCCTGAGCTCTCGCGAGCCCGAGACGACGGCATTCATCGAGCAGGCCCGGGCGGATGGGATCGAGGTGCGGTGGCGGTTCGTGCCGTACGACCGCATCTCGGACAGCCTGAAACGAGCCGTGGTCGTCGCCGAGGACATCAGCTTCTTCTCGCACCGCGGCTTCGACACCGATGAGCTGAAGATCGCAGCCCGCGAGGCGATCGAGGGCAAACGCGTTCGGGGGGCCTCGACCATCACCCAACAGCTGGCAAAGAACCTGTGGCTGTCCCCCTCTCGATCTCCGGTGCGGAAGCTCGAGGAAGCAGTTCTGACCTGGCAGCTCGAGCGCGAACTCGACAAGCGGCGCATCCTGGAGCTGTACCTGAACGTGGTCGAGTTCGGCCCCGGGGTGTACGGTGCCGAGGCAGCGGCTCGGCACTATTTCGGGACCTCGGCCGCCGAGCTCAGCGAACACCAGGCGGCCGAGCTCGCGGCCTCCCTCCCCCGCCCTTCGAGCTGGCACCCGGGCGTCACCAGGCGCGGCTACCGTCGGTACGTGGATCAGGTCCGCTCCCGCATGGAGCGGGCCGACTGGGTCGACAAGCTGCTGTGAGTCTCGAGGTCGCCCCGCCTACGCTGACTGCGCAGGATCGCCCCGTTCCCGTTCCCCTTCCCGTTCCCGTTCCCGATCGGCAGCCCCAAGCGGGCGACACATCTGTGTTCTTCCAAGAGAGCAAGGGCAGAGCCGAGTCCGCCGGTCTTTCGAAAACTCGAACGGGAACGTGTACGACACAGCGGTCTGCTTGACTCGGATGAGAGGTTCCCGCCCGCTCACCGCACTTGCTGCGCGAGGTTGAGCCAGAAGGTGGGGTTGTCGCCCTCGCCGCGGCCGTCGCCCAGGATTCCCAGGTCCGACAGCACGAGCACCTGCCCACCGCTGTCACCCACCTCGAGCAGGACCATCACCGGCTCGTCCTCGACGGTGGCCAGCACGGTCGCACCGCCGTCGTCGACGTCGAACGGCACACCGTTGTCAGTGGCCAGCCACAGGCTCTCGACGCCCGCGGTGAGCGGACCGGATCCGACGACCTCGGCGAGCGCACCAGGGACCACTCCGTCACGGTAGGTCACCCCGAACCGGACCGCCAGATCATTCACGTCGGCCCAGTCCTCGTTGACCTCGTTCGTGGAGTTGGAAAACCGCATCCGGTGGCCACTGTTGGTGATGATCAGCAACCCCCCGCCATCCACGTACAACTCGAGGATGTCGAGTTCTCCCGGCGTCCACGCCTCGTCGTACAACGTCAGGTCCGTCAGCTCGTGGGGGTAGTCGACCACTGGCAGGGCGATCACCAGATCGGCGTCCTCGAGGTCCTCGGACCTCAGCGCCTGACCGTACGGGACCAGGTCGACGTCGTGACCGGACCACGCGAGGGTCATGCCGAGTTCGATGAGGCACGTCGGGCTCATGTGCAGCGCCTCGGTGTGGCTGCCCACGAACACGGCGCGTCGGTCGGGCGTCGGGGTCACGCGCAGGTCAGGCGCATCGGACCCGGTCTCGATCACCGCAGCGAGCAGGATCCGGGTGAGGTCCTCGTACACGGCTCGCACGTCCCGCGCGAGCTCGACCGTGTCGTAGGGATCGTGCCAGTGCGACGGGTAGTGGAGAGAGGGGAGGTCCCACATCTCCTCGAAATTGAGGTTGTCGAGCAACGCGTTGGGAACGTCATATCCGACGAATCCCGAAACGTCCGAAAGCAGACCGGGCATGTCCCACGTCAACACGTCGATGTCCAACGCCGAGACCCGGTCACCCAGGTAGTCCGGGAACGGAATCCGGTCGTCGCCAAACCGGGCGTACGACCACGACTCCAGGTTGATTGCCTCGGCGATACCGTCAAGCGGGCGGGCCAGGGCGTCCAGCTCGATGATGGCGAGGGCACGGTCGAGGACCTCCTGGTGGGTGGCCGCGAAGTGGGGCGAGCCGTGCATCCCGCGCTCATGGCACCCGAACCACACGAGGTAGACGTCTAGCTCCGGACGGATGCGTGCGACATCGAGCACCCTCGCGACCTCGAGCAGCGCCACTGTCCCGCTGCCGTTGTCCAGGGCGCCGGGCGAGTTGGGGGAGTCGAGGTGGGCCGACAGGATCACGGCGCGAGACGGATCAGACCCGGGGATGCGCGTGACGACGTTGCCGGATTCTCCGGGCGATCGGATGTCCGTGTCCCACGTCACGGATGCCGCGTCGACGGCGGTGAGGTCCTCCCAGCCGCCGATGCCTGCACCCGCCATGTCTTCGATGCGCGCGAACAGAGTCGGGACCGGTGGATCGCTCTGCGCCCACGACAGCAGGCTGGACTCACCGACGAAGGTCCCGAAGCTGTCCCCGATGCGGTTCGAGCCGGAGGTCACCAACACGAGGGCTTCAGGGTTGGACTCCACCACCCTCAGAAACCGGTTGTACACCTCCATGCCGTCGATGATCTGCGAGTCGACCAGGGCGTAGTCCAGCAGGGCGACATGGCCCGAGGCCGCGCCGGGATCGAGGGTTTCCAGGTCGCCGAGGGTACGGATGACGGCGACCGGTCCCTCAGCCTCCACCGGGTCGGGCTCCGAGTCGGTGAGGTCGCCGTCCGAGTCGAACAGCCGTGCCAGGTTGATGCGGTACGGGTGTCCCGTGGGCGCATCCGCGGCCACCTCCACGAACTCCCCGTCGACCTCCAACTCCAGTTGGCTCTGCCACATGTCCATGCCGGCGATGGTCCGGAAGCTCTGTCGCTCGGTTTCCATGCCCAGGCCAGCCAGGTGGTCGAACCCGGCGAGCCGGTCGATGAGAAACTCGATCGCCTCGGCCTCCCCGCGGCTGCCGCAGCAGCGCCACCCCTGGTGGGCACCGATGGCGGTGTAGTCGCGAAGGGTGGCCAACAGGTGCTCGCTCGACACCAGACCGTACGGGTAGCCGCTCGGCAGTCTGCGCCCGGGGACCGGTCGGATCGTTGCCGAGGCGATGGTTGTCTTCTCACCCGCAACGGTCCCTCGAGCACGACTCACGGAATCTGCGGCGCGGACTCCCGCATCAATCGCCGTAAAAGAGCCGGGCACGACCGCCAGACCCCCCAGCACCATCGCCGCGGACCACCATCGGCAGGCGAACCTCATTCCGCAGCCCTCCCCTCGCCCCCTCGAGCTCGAGAGCTCATTCTTCCAGCAGCTTCTCCAGCTCGTCCAGAGTCTCGGCGAACCGCACCATGACGGCTCGGATCACCTCGGGATCGGTCATGTCCACCCCGGCGCGTTTGAGCGCGTCCATCGGGTACACGCTGCCGCCGAGCTTGAGGGTCTCCAGGTAGTCGTCCACGGCACCCTCGTCGCCGGCACGGAAACGGGCGGCGACCGCCTCGCCCGCGGCGAAGCTGCTGGCGTACTTCCAGACGTAGAAGGTGCGGTAGTAATGGTCCGGTCGTGCCCAGCCCGCCTTGAACTCCTCGTCGAGTTCGGATCCTTCGCCGTAGTAGGTGGTCCACAGCTTCGACCACATTTCGCCCATGGAGTCCTTGGTCAGAGGCTCGCCACGCGCCGCCATCGCGTGTGCCTCGGCCTCGAACTCGTGGAAGAAGATCTGCCGCAGGAAGGTGCCGACGAAGTTGTTGATACGCTGGTTGACCAGCACCAGCCGTTCGGCAGGATCTGTGGTCCTCTCCAACAACCACTCGTAGAACAGAGACTCGCTGGCCACCGAACCCAGCTCGGCGATGAACAGGCTGTAGTCATAGGAGTGGTACGGCTGGTTGGCGGCGGCCAGGTAGGTGTGAACCGAGTGGCCCATCTCGTGCACCAGGGTGAACACGTCCTCCAGGGTGTCGCCCCAGTTGAGGAACAGGTAGGGGTGTGAGTTGTAGGTACCCCACGAGAACGCACCGCCTTCCTTGCCGACGCTCGGGTAGACGTCGATCCACCGCTCGGCGAAACCCCTCGCGGCCACCACGGCGTACTCGTCGCCGAAGGTCTCGCGCCAGAACTCCATCGCCAGCTCCCAGCCCTCGTCGAAGGTATAGCTGCGGCCGCCCTCGGGACCCAGGTTCACGTACAGGTCGTAGATGTGGATCGAGTCCAGACCGAGAATGCGCTTGCGCAGCTCGATGTAGCGGTGGATCACGTCGAGGTTGTCGTGCACGGTGGCCACCAGGGTCTCGACCAGCGCCGGCGGCACGGCATCCGCGTCCAACGCCCGTTCCAGGGTGGATTCATACCCCCTGGTGCTGGTGAGCCAGCCGTCCTTGTGGATCGACGCGGCCAACGTGCTCGCGAAGGTGTTGCCGTAGTCGGAGTAGGTGCCGAAGATGGCGAGCGCCGCGTCGCGCCGCAGCCGGCGGTCCGGGCTCGACAGGAACTGGTAGTACAGCGACGGCGTCGCTGTGACCTCTTCCCCGTCCTCGTCCTGGATGGTCGGCCACTCGAGGTCGGCGTCGTGCAGGTTGCCGTACACCTGTCGCGGCGAATCGGTGAGCAGCGCGGCCCCGGCCAGCACCTCCTCGACCTCGGCCGACCTGATGTGCTCCTTGGTGCGCACGATGTTGTCGATCATGTGGTCGTAGGTTTTCAGGCGCGCGTGCGTTCGATACGCCTCGATCTTCTCGTCAGGTATCTGAGCGATCTCCGGGTTGAAGAACGCGACCGCCTCGGAGTACTTGGCCAACAGACCGCGAGCCCTGGCCTCGTATTTCTGAGCTTCGGCATCGCGGGTGTCCTGGCGCCGCCACTGCGCGGCCCAGACGAACAGGTCCTCGACTTTCGGATCGGTTTCAAACAACAACGCCAGCGCGTCGGCCAGCACTTCCGGCGATTCGCCGAGCCGACCCTGATAGGCCTGGATTTTGGGAATCGCCGCCTCGACCCGCGTCACCGCCTCGTCGAAGGCTCCCTTCGACGACAGGATATGGTCCAGGTTCCACCGGTACTCCAGCGGAATCTCCTCGCGCGACTCGTAGACGCGCTGATCCGCGGCAACCGCCGAAATCAGCAGGAAACTGAACGCAAACAACAACACACAATAACGCCAGCACATCGAACGCATGATCATCCCCTCTCCTCTCGGCGCATCGGTCGTGCGAAAGTCCGCGGAAGAGTACTACGGATCCTGTAGGGAGAGGTTCCCGATCAGTATCGCTCGTCGCCACTACATCAGCGCGACCCCGCGCGCGCATACAATGTCTGGAGGTCGAAAGGAGGCACCATGCTCAGGCACCTCGGCATCATCATCTGTGTCGTCCTGTTACCGCTCTCGGTGGCTGCAGAGGATCAGCCGGCGACGATCGATCAGCTGGTCCGGGACCTGGACGCGACACGCGAGGGGATCTCCCACCGCCTGCACCAGCTCGAGAAGCGGATTGACGATCTCTTGTGGTTCGACCGCCTGGGAGACGTGGCCGTGATCGAGAAGGTCAGGATCTACGGCCCGCCACGCTGGAAGGAGCTCAACCCGACCGGTATCGGCGCCGGCAACCCGGTCAAGTTCTACAGCTACCTGTTCACGCCCCGCGCCGACTTCGGCCAGGACAAGCTCCCGCTGCTCGTCCTGCCGCACGGCGGGGTGCACGCCAACTTTGACACCTACTACCTGCACATCGTCCGCGAGCTGATGGCCCAGGGCTACATCGTCGTCGCCCCGGAGTACCGTGGGTCCACCGGCTACGGCAGGACGGTCTACGAGAACATCGACTACGGCGGCCGCGAGGTGGAGGACTGTCTCGCGGCCCGCGACTGGGCGGCGAACAACCATCCCAGGGTCGACCCGGATCGGATCGGCATCCTCGGCTGGAGCCACGGCGGGCTGATCACCCTCTTCAGCCTCTTCCGCTATCCCGATTCCTACGCCTGTGGCTTTGCCGGCGTGCCGGTGTCGGACC
>JBFELO010000079.1:0-22018 GCA_041552055.1 Candidatus Sulfomarinibacteraceae bacterium
GACGAACGACCGCTGCATCTCCTCGACCTGGCCGCCGAGCTCGGCGACGACGCCGGGTGGAGGTGGTGACTCTGCGAGCAACGCCTGGACGTCCTTCACCGCCGCTCCGAGACCTCCGCCCTCGACGTTGGCGCTGAGCACCGCCGCCCGCTGCTGCTGGACGCGATGGATCTCCGCCGGACCCCGGTCCTCGCGGACGTCGGCCACCGTCAGCAGCCGCAGCAGCCGTCCATCCGCCGCGGGAATCACCAGGTTCCGGACGTCGTCGACGGTCTGGCGGTGGACCTCGAGGTTGCGCACCCGGATGTCGATCTGGCGGTCCTCCTCGCGGAATCGGGTCGGGACGGTTCCCAACACGCGGTTGCGGAGGGTCTCTGCGACGTTGCGCATGTCGAGGCCGAGCGCGGCCAGTCGCTCGCGATCGAACACGATCTGTAACTCCGGATTCCCTTCTTCGAGCGACGAGCGAACGTCGACAAGTCCTGGAACTCCGGCCAAGTCGTCGGCAAGCTGCGGCGCGTACTCCGTGAGCACCCGCAGATCATCCGAGAACAGGATCACCTCGATCGGCGTCTCGACGCTGAAGTAGGTCGGCTTGCCGAACCGCGCCTCGAGCTCGGGGATGGTGGCGAAATGATCTCGCAGCCGATCTGCCACCACCTGCTCCGCGGCCTCGTCTCGCCGATCCGCGAGCACGACGTTGAGCTGACCGTAGTGCTCGGCGGTGGTGCTGAGTGACAAACCGCCCGACACCAGCCGGCTGCCGGCTGTGGTGTACAGCACAGCCACCGCCGGATCACCGACTACGGGTGACTGCATACGCTGAAGGACGCGGTCGGTCGCCTCCACGGGAGTTCCTTCCGGCAAGGTCGCCTCGAAATAGAATTCGCCTTCGGAGATTTGGGGAATCAGCGAGGTGTTGAGCAGCCCGATCCCGCCCACCGCCAGGGCAAACACCACGGTGGCCGCGGCCAGTGTCAGCCACCGGCGCCCGAGAGCGCCGCGCAGCAGTCGGTCGTAGGCACGCGAAACCGAGCCCAGGCTGAGATCTGTGTCGCGGGCGGCAGGCATCTCGACCGCACGCGGTCCGCGCTCGCCACCGAGCGCGCTGAGCATCGGGATCAGCGTCACCGCGACCAGAAGCGACGCGATCAGGCTGAGGGTCACCGTAATCGCCATGTCGCCGAACAGCGCGCCGGCAATGCCCTCGACAAATATGATTGGCAGAAAAACGGCGACGGTGGTCAGGGTGGATGCGACCACTGCGCCGCCGACCTCAGAGGTGCCCTCGACCGCCGCGGCCTGCAGGGGACGTCCATCTTGGCGACGGCGGAAAATCGACTCCAGGACAACGATCGCGTTATCCACCAGCATGCCGATCCCCAGGGTCAGGCCACCCAGGCTCATGATGTTCAGCGACACGTCGAGCCGGTACATTGCCACGAACGCGAACATCACCGACAGCGGGATCGAGGTCGCGATGATCACCGTCGATCGCAGGTCGCGGAGAAACACCAGCAGCACCGCGATCGCCAGCAGGCCGCCGATCACGGCCGCCGAGCGCACCTCCCGGATCGCCTGCTCGATGAACCTGGACTGGTCGAACAGAACGGTCAGCTCGAACCCCTCGGGCAAGAGCTCCTCGAACTCGGGGAGTGCCTCGCCCAGGGCGCGTGCGGTGGTGACGATGTTGGCGTCGCCCTCCTTGTAGATCGCGATCTCGACTGCCTCGACGCTATTGACCCGTATGATCTCCTCGCGCTCCCGCGCGCCCCAGCTGACCTCCGCGACGTCGCGTACCCGAACCAGCGAAGCTCCGTCGGCGGCGATCACGAGATTGCCGATTTCCTCGACCGAGTCGTACTCGTTGACGGTTCGGATGAGATACTGGCTCTCGGTGCCGCGCAACGATCCGCCCGGGAGATTGACGTTCGAGACCCCAACCATTTGACGCACCTGCTCGAGCGGGATCCGCAGCGCCGCGAGACGCTCCTGGTCCACATCGACGTGGATCTCCTCCTCGAGCCCGCCTTTGACGCGCGCCGACGCGACGCCCGGTATGGTTTCGAACGCCTGCTTCAGCTTGCGGTCGGCGAGGCGACGGCTGGCGGTGAGGTCGCCCGTGCCGCCGAGGGCGATCCGCACGATCGGATCCAGCGACGGATCGAAGCGCAGCACGACCGGATCCTCGGCATCCTCGGGCAGGATCAGTCGGTCGAGCTTCTCGCGCACGTCGAGCAGCAGCAGGTCCATGTCGGCGCCCCAGTCGAACTCGAGCGTGACCTCCGAGATACCTGGCCGGGACACCGAGTGCACGCTCCGCAGGCCACGCAACACACCCACCGCCTCCTCGACCGGTCGCGTCACCAGGTTCTCGACCTCGGCCGGTGCGGTGTCGGGAAAGTCGGTCTGCACCGTCAGCGACGGGTAGCTGATGTCGGGCAGCAGATCGAGGGTGAGCCGCTGATACCCGACCACGCCAAAGGCGGCCAGTGCGAGTGCGCACATCAGAACCGTGACGCGACGGCTCACCGCGAGCGCCACCAACGAACGCATCAGCCGACCTGCCCGGAGTCGACAGTGTCGCCTTCAGCAGCCGGCACGCCGTCGTTGTCGAGATCCATTCGATCGAGGATCCGGACCGGCTGGCCGTCGCGGAGCGCGCGCTGGCCCTGCACGACCACCATCTCGCCGTCGTCGAGCCCACTCACCACCTCCGCGGACTCGTCGTCCTGAAAGCCGACCTCGACGGTCCGCCGCTCCGCGAGGTCGCCCGATGCGACGTAAACGGACTGTTGGCCGCGTTCAGACACCACGGCCACTCTCGGCACCAACAGTGCCCCCTCGTGGCGGTCAGTGACGATCGCGACCTCGACGAAATCTCCCGGCCGCGTGGTCCCCGGGTACTCGGTCACCTCGACGGTAACCTTGATGGTGCCGCTGTCCGGGTCGACCATCGGGCTCACCAAGTCGATCCGCCCGGTGAGCTCGTCGCCGGTGGACGTCACCACCAGCTGTACCGGCTGGTCCTGACGGATTCTCCGGAACTCCTTGGCCGGCACGTAGACCCGGGCCAGCAGGCGGCTCATGTCGGCGAGGCCGAACAGCTGCGTCCCGTTGGACACGGTCTGTCCGAGATCGGCGAATCGACGGACAATCCGGCCGGCGAACGGCGCCCGCACGTCGGTGTATGACAGCTCCAGCTCGGCCAACTCGAGCGCGGCCTCGGCGGATCGCAGGTCGCGGCGCGCCGTTTCGTACGCCTCGGTGGAGGTCAGTCCCTGCTCGAGTAACGCCCCGGCGCGCTCGAAACGCAGCCGATGCTGGTCCACGTCCGCCTCGGCGAGGGTCTTGCGGTGGCGGTACTCGGCGTCCTCGAGGTGCAGCAGGACCTGGCCGGCGACCACGCGGTCTCCCTCCTCGGCGAGCAGCCGTTCTACCACCCCCGAGGTCCGGGCAAGGATGTCTGCCTGTTTGTCCGGGTCGAGCGACGCCGTGGCGCTGTAGTACGTGGAGATGCTGCCTCGAGCGGCCGGCGCCACCGACACCGCCATGGTCGGCAGCGACGGTCGACCCCCGGCCTTCGGCGAGCCGTTGCCGCGGCCTCCCGCAGCCACCTCCGCCGGCGCGTCGGCACCGCCCCCGCACGCGAGCATCGTCACGGCCGCGGCAAGACCGAGCGCCATGGCCGGAATCACTCGCCCCCTCGACCCGCCGACGGCAGGTGTTCTGTGAATGTGTGTCATGTCGCTACGTGTCCGCCTTTTCCGGTGATCCCGATGCCTGGAACCCGCAATGGTCGCGGTCCACCAGCCTCCGCTATCAGGTCATCAGGCAACTGGTTTAACGGTTTTCGAGAGTTCCGAGATTCCCCGTCAACGCGATCAGTCGCTCGCTGTGCCGGCCCGCTGCCGGGCGCGGCCCGAGGATTCTAACCACCGCGGAGTCTTATGGCCAGCGGTACACCATCGAGTTGATGTTCATGCCTGCGCCCACGGAGGCGAACACGACGTTGTCTCCCGGCCTGAAACCGTGGTTGTTCAGCTCGCCCCTCCGGATCAGGTCGAGCAGGGTCGGCAGCGTTGCCACCGAGCTGTTGCCGAGCCAGGAGATGGTCATCGGCATGATGTCGTCCGGGATGTCGCGCCGCCCGTAAAGGCGAAAGACGCGCCTCAGGATGGCGTCGTCCATCTTGGCGTTGGCCTGGTGGAGCAACACCTTGGCGACGTCCTCGAGGCCGAGGCCTGCCCTGTCGAGGCTCGTCTTGACCACCCCGGGCACATTGGTGAGCGCGTACTCGTAGAGCTTGTGCCCGTACATTTTCAGGAACAGCGTGTCGTCCGGATAGTCGGGTTTGTACGATCGACCCATCCACAGCAGACGTGCGTGCTCCAGGGTGTCGGAGCGCGCCGCATGGGACAGGATGCCGATCCCCCCGTCGGCTTCGCGCGCCTCGAGGATCGCCGCACCGGCACCGTCGGAATAGATCATGCTGTCGCGGTCGTGCGGGTCCGAGACCCTGGACAGGGTTTCCGCACCGATCACAAGGGCCCGGTGGGCGTCGCCCGACCGGAGGTAGTAGTCGGCCTGGATCACCGCCTGCAGCCAGCCCGGGCACCCGAACGGCAGGTCGTAGGCGATGCACGAGGGGTTCGCGATCTCGAGCATCTCCTTGACCCGACCCGCCAGGCTCGGGACGAAATCGGATCGTCGGTTGTCGACCCGAATATCACCGAAGTTGTGGGCCACGATGATGTAGTCCAGCGACTCGCCGTCGATACCACTGCTGTCCAGCGCCTGTCGAGCGGCCAGGTGGGCGATGTCCGACGCCACGAGGTCATCGGTCACGTAGCGTCGCTCCGCGATCTCGGTGATCTCCTGGAACTTGTTGACCGTCTTGGGATTGTCGGCCGGGTCAATCGGCGTTTCGTAGTTCAGAAAGAACTCTTGACCCAAGAACTCATCGTTCGGCACCGCCCGAGTCGGGATGTAACTGCCGGTACCGACAAACACCGAACGTCGATTCACCATGTGGAAGCCCCATCAATGACCGCCGAGGCCCGACGGTACGATTGCCGCAGTCCGCCCAAACGGAATGCTGATGTTCGATGAACGGGACCGCCGGACCGACACGATCAGGTATCGCCGTCCGCAGGGCCCCGATTCACAGCCACTGCTCGACCCAGCGTACCAGAACGGCCACGGCAAGCAACCGCTCGCCGTGGTCGGCGCGGCCGGCCTGATGGTCGTCCCACACCCGCTGCAGGGTCTGGCGGTGAAGCCCTAGGCGGTCGGCCGTGCTGCCGAACAGATCGGCATGGACCCGCTCGCGCAACGGTCCCCGCAACCACCCCGCTAGCGGCACCTCGAATCCACGCTTGGCTCGCGGCGGCTGCGGCACCCCGAGCCGGTGCACGACCCGCCTCAGGACCGACTTCCCTGATCCCAGCCGCGGCGGCAACGAAAGCAGGAGCTCCACCACGCGATGGTCGAGCAGCGGCACCCGCACCTCGAGCGAGTGATCCATGCTCGCCCGGTCGACCTTCGCGAGCACCCGTTCGGGCAGAAACGTCAAGGCGTCGAGCATCCGGTACCGGTGCCAGGCCGGCAGGTCGGTCAAGCGCTCGAGCAGGTCCGGAGACCACGGTAGGGCCACCTCCCGCAGTCCGCAGAGCTGCGCCGCATCATCCGCTGTCCACACGCCCTGCAATGCCTGGTAGGCCGACCACTCGTCGTCGGTCGCCAGCGCCGCACCGAGCTTTGTGCCCCAGCGCCGGGCCGGCAGGAGGGGAGCCGCGATGCGTCGCAGCGACGACGGAAGGCGAAGCGTCGGTCGCAGCCGAGGCATGAATCGGAGGCGAGGGTAGCCGGACAGCAGCTCGTCGCCGCCGTCGCCGGACAGTGCCACCGTCCATCTCTGACGGGCAGCCCTGGACACGACCCAGGTCGGGGCGAGGGACGGATCGGCGAGAGGATCACCGGCGATCCGCGGCCAGGCGTTGAAGGTCTCCAGCATCTCGGCTGAGGAGCAGCGCTCGACGCGGTTGGCAAGTCCGAGAGCGGCTGCGGTGCGGCCGGCCCAGGGGCTCTCGTCGGCGCCGTTTGGAAAACGCACGGTCAGCGTCTCGGGGCACGCGCCCTCGGCGGCGGCGGCCGCGACGACAGCGGTCGAGTCGACGCCACCCGACAAGAAGCACCCCAAAGGAACGTCGCTGACCAGACGGATTCGCACCGCGTCTCGCAGCAGCGGCTCCAACTCCTCGGCGGCCTCGGCCAGCGCAATGTCGTCACGAATCGCGAGACGATCGGCGAGCTCGTACCACGGACGGACCACGACCCTTGCTTCCTCGGCCTCGAGCAGGTGTCCCGGCGGCAATCGCCAGACACCACGCAGCAGCATCGTTCTCTCGGCCGGGTATTCGAGCTGCAGCCACCGGGCCATGGAATCCGGATCCAGATCGGCTGCCACCTCCGGATGGCTGAGCAGCGCCGGCAACTCGGAGGCGAATATCAGACCGTGGGCGAGCGAAGCGACGAACAGCGGTTTGATGCCGATCCGATCGCGCGCCAAAAGCAATCGCCGCCCCACCTGACTCCACAACGCCAGCGCGAACATGCCGTTGAACCGGTGCAGCACTTCCGGGCCCCCACGCACCAGGGATGCCAGCACCACCTCGGTGTCGCCACTGGAAGCCACCGGCCGCCCTGCATCCTCGAGCGCTCGCCTCAGCTCGCCGAAGTTGTAGACCTCTCCGTTGTAGACGAGGACATCACCGCCGGGGTCCTGCATCGGCTGTTCTGCACGGTTCGACAGGTCGAGCACCTTGAGGCGGCGGTGGCCGAGGACGGCGATCCCGGAAGGATCGCGCCACACCCCTTCCCCGTCCGGGCCACGCTCGGCAAGCCGGCCGGCCATCCGGCGGACCACCGCCAGGTCCGCGGCGCCGCGCCAGTCGACCCAGCCGCAGATGCCACACATGTGTCGAGGATACCGCGGAACAATGGTCGTGGGGGCCTGAGGGCTTGAAGGCTTGCCGCTCCCCCGCCCTCACGATGCTGGTCGCTGGATGCTCGATGCTGGATCCTTCTCCCACAAGAGGCGCCTTCCTCATCGTCATCGCGGCGGCCGATGCGAGCCTCTCATTCCGCATGTTCCCGGGACGCTGTACCATTCCCGCGTGGGGAAAAAGTCCAAACGGCAATCAGCCCCTCCTCCGGCCCCCCGCTGGCACGTTACGGCGTTCGCGGCGCTGTTCCTGCTCGTCCAGCTTGTGGCCCTGCCCGGCTCCATGAGCGCTTTTCGCGCTCCGAAGGCCGCGCTCGCCCTGTTCGGTATCACCACCATCGTGGCGCTCGCCACGATCGGGCGTCTTCAACGTGACCGGTTCCGGTTGCCCGGTGGTCGTCTCGCCACCGTACTGGTTGCCCTCCCCGTGTTGCAGGCAACGTCGACATTGTGGAGCCACTTTCCGCGCGCGGCCCTGTCAGCCGCCGTCACGACTGCGGTGTGGGTGGCCGGGATCCTCTGGATGGCGACCCTGGACTCCGGTGATCGCGACCGAATCCTCAAGTGGTGCGCGGCCGGTGCGGCGATATCGGCTGCGGTCCTCTTGCTCCAGGCGGCCGGGGTGCGAGTCATCGATCTCACCGCGTCGGCAGGTGGACGTTTCGAGCTGACCGGTCTCGCGGGCAACCCGGCGGACCTGTCGATGGCGGCTGTGTTGCTGATGCCTCCGCTGCTCTGCCGGTCGAGCGATTCTTCCCGCCGGCGGTGGGAGTGGTGCCTCCTCTGCCTGCTGGCCGCAGCGGCAGCGGTCTCGCAAACCCTGACCGCCTACGCCGCCCTCGGCTCCGTGTTGCTGGTCTGGCTGGTGCGGGCCCGTTCGTGGCGGCTCTGGCTGGGCACGGCCGTGGTCATGGCGGCGGTGCTGGCCGGGGCGCTGATCTCGGGGCTCGACCAGCGTCTCGAACGCACGCGCGCCCAACTCGTGTCTGGCAACCTGTACGGGCTGCTCTCCGCCCGCACCGACGGCTGGACAGCGGCCGCCGAAATGGTGCTGAACAGGCCGGTCACCGGCGTCGGGGCGGGGAATTACACGATCGCTTTCTACCCGAGCCAACTCGAATGGCTTACCAGCCGCGGAGCAACCGGTCAGCGGGGGGAGAGCCGGACGCACTTCGAGTGGGCCCATTCCGACCCGCTGCAGCACGTGGCAGAGCTCGGGTTGGTCGGGTGGGCCTGGCTCATCGCTCTGGGCTGGGCGCTGCTCCGCCTCTGGCCTCGATCGCCGAACCTGATCGGCCTGGGACTCGCGGCCACGGCGCCTTTCCTGTTTTTTCACTACCCCACCCATCTTGCACTCGGCCTCCTGCCGACCGCGCTGGTGACGGCTCACCTCGTCGCCCTTGACGAGCAGATCGCACCCCCGATTCGCTCGCGATGGCTGCGGTCGATCACGGCGATCGGATTGCTGATCGTGGTCGTCGCCGTCGGCATGTGGCAGATGCGACAACTGGCGCTGGATCTCTGGCGGGGTGATCTCGAGCGACGACTCACAGCTGCCCAGGCGGCCACCGACCGCACCCAACGAGCCGCGGCGGCCTCTGCGGTCGAGCTTCAGGTGATGCGCCGCATCCACCGCCTCCCCGGTGCGGCGCCATGGCTCTGGCGGGTGGTCGGCAGGGCGCGGCTCCTCCGGGACGATCCCAGGGTCGCCGAACCCGCCTTTCGCACGGCGCACACCCTGTGGCCGCACGAAGAGGCCGAGTTCGGCCTCGGGCTCGCGCTCGCGGCCGGGGGACGGCGCAACGAGGCGTTGGTCCACCTCGGCAACGTGTGCCGGGTCAACCGGTCGCTGGTTCGGCGGATCGAGGATCCGGACCTGCGACGGACCGTACTCGATCTCATGAAAGCTCGCTCGTCGCAGCTGCGCGGCGACCCATGATCCGGACCGGCCGGTGACATCCGCTCGGATAGAGCTGGCCAACCCCGAGACCGCGCTGGTTCGGCCGTCTCCGTTTCCGTCTCCGTATCCGATCCCTTACCCGGTATCCAAGCTCGAGTCTGGCACGGATACGGGTACGGAGACAGGCACGGGAAGATTCCTGTGCTCGGGTGCTGCGTCAGGATTCGGAGTTGAGAGCAAGACGGGGGGCGCGACCCCGGACCCCACGTGTGGAGCGTACGGTTGGGAGACCACGGTGGAGCCGGCCCCTGGTCTTGCATCCCCAGGTTCCGGCGTCGAAGGAGAAAAATACAGCCTATTTCGCCGCGGCGATGCGTAGTCGTTCGCACCGGTCACGACCGACGAAATCGGTGGGCCACTCGAGCCGGCACGAGTTGCGGATCACGTTGAAGGTCGCCTCGTCGAGCAGCACCGAGAAGCTGAACCTGCCGGCGATCGCCCTCCGTGCACCCTCCTGTGCGGCCACGCACGCATCGAAGGTCCGATTGTCCTCGCCGCTGCGCGAGCGACAAAGATCGGCGATCCCGACGGCGCCCGTGAGCGGATCTTCGAACGCCGGCTGCGACTCCTGGAGCTCTGCCCGTCGAATCCGGCGCACCTCTCCGACCGACCGCGAGCCGTTCCTCCTGCATTCGCCCAGTGTCCGCATTGCGGGCCCGTACAGCGGCTGGTCCAGCTCGATGGATTCGCGAATGCCCCGTGTCGCTCGAGCGCACTCCTGGCTCGCGTCGATCAAACCATCGTAGGCCTCGGCGTAGCGCTCGGGAGCCCGCGATGCGGCCACCGAGTACCCCACGGTGTCGAGTCCGATGCTCGCCTCCAGCATCTGATCTCGCCAGTCTGCCGCGTAAAACCTCGTGTCGTCGTCAACCACCTCGGCCATGAGGTCGGCGACCGCCTCGAGGTTCTGCCGATACTCAGCCGCCAACTCGACCAGGCCCTGCGGAGAGGAGGTCGCGCCCGGTGCCGGGGTCAGATCGACGAACACTGCGTACTCCGATGGCGGACGCAGAGCGATGTCCGCCGCCACATCGGACAGCCGCTGCTCCTGGGTCGCCGCAGATCCCACGAGCATCAGTGCAAGCAACGCCGCCGCGGAAACTCTCATGGCCGCCTCCCGCTCCGGATGCACGGTGATACTGACCTCCAGTCTAACTCGAACCTCTCGCGAGGTGTCTACCGCAGGCCTGTCACTTTGATTGGGGGGCTGGCGAATGCGTCATGCCGGTCTCCGTATCCGTATCCGAATCCTCACCCGGGTCCACCAGCCGAATCGGGCACGGAGACGGAAACGGGCGCGGAGACGGGCAACACCCGGGAATCACCGCACACGGCGCGTCCTGCCTAGTTCGCGTACGACAGGATCTCCCGCGCGATCGGCGCATCGGGATCGTCCGGCGCCAGCTCGAGAAACCGGTTGAGATGCTGCTTCGCCGCCGCCGTATCACCGGTGTTGTAGAGCGCCATCCCGAGCAGGTAGTGGGACCGGGCGTCGTTCGGCTCGGCCTCCAGCACCTGCCGAAACGCCACGACAGCCCCCACCATGTCACCGTTGTTGTAGAGGTCGACACCGTGGTCGTACAGCCCCGTGCTGGTCCACGACGGATCGGCCTCCACCAGCCGCACCAGCGCCAGCTGCGCCCCCTCGAAGTCACCGAGCGCTCGGGCGGCGTCGTAGGAGATTCTGAGGGCATCGACGTTTGACGGGTCCTTTGTGATCGCCGTCGCGGCGAGCTCCGAGGCACGCGCGATATCTCCCTGGGACAGTGCAATGGTCCCGAGCACGACGTAGCCGTTCACCAGCTCGGGATCGAGCTCCAGTGCCTCCTCGAACAGCGTTGCCGCTTCGGCCACGTTGCCTTCCCGATAGGCGCGCACTCCCTCGTTGAAGACCACCACGGCCGCATCGGGCCCGGCGCCGGCCGCTCGCATCGCCTCGGCCGCCTCGGCGGCCTGTTCGTCATCCCCCAGCCGGCGGTAGGCATCGAACCTCAGCTGGAGTGCCGGCAGGTTGTCGGGATCGAGCTCGAGCGCCGATTCGGTTGCGGCGGCGGCTGTCGAGTAGTCGCCCCTCTCGTGCGCCACCGAAGCGAGCGCCGTGTACCCCTCCGCCAGCTCCGGATCGATCTCGACCGCCTCCCGGAACAGCTCGGCCGCGCGATCCAGATCGCCGTCGTTCTTCGCCACCACCGCCTCGTTGTACGTCTCCACGGCCCGCGCCCGGAGGGAGGCCGACTGGTCGACGGCCTGGGCGGCCTCCTCCAATGTCGCCATCACGAACTCGAGCGAGCCGGCCACGTCTTTCGGCCTGACCTCGTGGGTGAAGGCCTGGTAGCCCTCCTTCTCGAAGCTGTACGTGTAGGTCAGCACGGGGTCCATATGGGCGATGCTGAACTTACCCTTCTTGTTGGTGCTCTTGGTCATCGAGAAGTCTTCGCGCGCGTCCGTGGTGATCGTGATCGTCACGCCTTCGATCGGCTTCCCGGCGGTGTCCCTCACCACCCCGGTGATCCGCTCGTTCTGGGCTTCGACACCCCGGCTCCCGAGAACGCACACCAGAGCCGTGAACAGCAGGACGACGGTTCGATTTCGATTGATCACGATCCCTCCTCCGGCCGCTCATGGGCAGGAATCATCGCGGCGGCCGTCGGGTCGTCATGCTAGCAGAGACCGGGACCACCCTCGTGCCACCTCGGACAGGCCTTCGAGACCACACGGCGATTCGAATTCAGGGTGCCACGTCGGCAAGTCCGATTCGTGCCGGGGCCCCCTCAGCTGAACGGCAGGTAGTCCTCGCGCACCGGCGAGAACACCTCGATCACCACCGCGTCCTCGACGACGTCCGCGGCATGCACCACGTCCCTGGGAATCGACCAGCTGCTGCCCGGCACGGCATCGAAGCGGTCGCCGGCCACCGTGAAACGCAGTCGGCCGGACACGAGGTACCCGGTCTGCTCGTACGGGTGGCTGTGTGCCGGCACCTCGAACCCGGCATCCAGCCGAAACTCTCCGAGAAGGGTGTGCTCGCCGTGCACCAGGGTCTTCATGCGGACACCAGGGAGCATCTCGTGGAAGCCGCCTCCGGCCGATTCCTTGAACATCGCAAGCCTCCCGTCGAGCGGGGCGATGCCCGCGCCACGCGCCATCACCCCTGACAGGTCATACGAACGAGCTGCCGCTGCGTTTCTCCACCACCGTCCTCGAGGGCCCCCCACCTTGATCTCATCGGTCCGGACGTGTCCGCCTGCGTTTTCGTGAGCGTGGTCACAACCGCCACCTCCATCCGGAAGGCGCCCGCGTGATGTCGTGTTCACCATAGCTGCAGGGACGACCGCCGGCGATGCATCCTCCGGCCAACAGGGTGAGGCATGGACCCAGCGCGAAATATCGAGCGCATCCGAACCAGACCGACCGTGTGGCGGCGCGCAATCGCCGCCACACTGATCGCGATTACGTCGCACGCGGCGACGGCGCGGCACGCGGACTGCCAGGGCCTCGCGGTCGACCTCCAGCCCGTTGTCTCGGGCGGGCTGCAGCGGCCGCTGGCGATCGCGGATCCCGGCGACGGAACGGGCCGATTGTTCATCGTCCAGCTGACCGGGGAGATCCTGATCTGGGACGGGACCGAGCTGCTGCCGACGCCGTTCCTCGACGTCAGCTCCCTGATCAGCTGCTGCGGCGAGCGGGGTCTGCTCGGTCTGGCATTTCATCCCGACTACGACAGCAACGGCGAGTTCTTCATCGACTACACACGACTCAGCGACGGCGCCACGGTGGTCGCACGGTACACCGTCTCGGCCGGCGACCCCAACCTCGCCGATACAGCCTCCGCCATGGTGCTGCTCACCGTCCCCCAGCCGTACGCCAACCACAACGGTGGGCACTTGGCGTTTGGCCCGGATGGCTACCTGTACATCGGGCTCGGTGACGGGGGCAGCGGCGGCGACCCGGACGGCAACGGCCAGAACCCCGCGACCCTTCTGGGCAGCCTGCTGCGCATCGACGTCGACGGCACCGATCCGGGCCTGGAGTACGCCGTTCCGCTCGACAACCCGTTCGTCGGTGATCCGGCCGGCCGCGACGAGATCTGGGCGTACGGCCTCCGCAACCCGTGGCGATTCAGCTTCGATCGCCTGACCGGCGATCTCTTCATCGGCGACGTGGGCCAGGCCGAGGTCGAGGAGATCGACTTTCAGCCGGTGGCGAGCGCCGGCGGCGAGAACTACGGCTGGAACATCATGGAGGGCAGCACCTGCTACGGCGGCGGCACGGGCTGCAACGACGGCACTCTGGTGCTGCCGATCCTGGAGTACACCCACGACCTGGGCCGATCGGTCACCGGGGGCTTCCGATACCGCGGCACCGACTTCCCGCGGTTGCAGGGAGTGTATCTCTACGCCGACTACTCATTCGGCACGATCTGGGGCACGGTCCCGCGCTGCGACGGGGCATGGGAGTCTCGGGTGCTCGCCGAAGCACCCTTCCCGCTGAGCACGTTTGGGGAGGATGCGGCCGGCGAACTGTACGTCGCCGGTTACTCCTTCACCAACGGCTCCATCCACCGTGTGGTGGTCGCCGCGGGCACCGGTGGCCCCACCACGGGAGTCGATCCCTCGCCGCTGGACCTCGCTCCAGCCCGTGTCACTGAAACGGCCAGCGCAGAGTTCCTCGTCTCCAACCTCAACACCGGGCCGGAGGCGCTCTTGATCACCGGCATTGCGCTCGCCGACACCACGAGGTTCGCATTCAACGTGGACGGCGGCTCGGCACCGTGCGGGAGCGTGACACCGTGCCTCGGTCCGGGAGAAAGCTGCACCCTAGAGATCACCTTCTCGTCGCCGTCTCCCGACTCGTACGCCACCGTGCTGACGCTGACCGGCAACTCGCCGTCGGTCGCGGTCCCTATCACCGCCACGTCGTACGAGCCGTGCACGCTCCAGCCCCATCGCACCCTGCAATCGGGCACCGTGTCCGACGCGCGACTCGAGCAGGCCTGCCTCACCGTCACCGCCGGCCCGTACGCTATCGTGGCGCCCGGGGATGTCACGCTCCTGGCGGGTCAGCGGATCGTTCTCCGAAACGGCTTCTCCGTCGGTTCGGGCGCCACCTTCTCCGGCGCGATCGACCCCGTGCTGGCTCTGCCGTGACGCTGGCAACACTCCTCGCGAAGCGCTTTCAAGAAACATTCTCCAAGCAAGGCAATAGTTCTGATTCGCAATACTCGGACATTTTCGCAACAGATTCTCATCACGACATCGGTTGGCTCCGCCACCATGCTGGTGGTGGCGGCGCGCCCGGCACCGGTCCGTTCGCGCCCGAAGTGTTCGAGACCTCGCTCGCGAACAACTCCATCGCGCGATGCCCGGACTGCCATCTCGCAGACACCGGCGCCAGAGCGTGGTTTCGGGGCTGTGGCCGGGTACCTCCACGGCCACCGAGACCATCCCCGTCTGGTGGGAGCTGACCGCGATCGCGTGTGATGACGGCGACAGCACCGGCGATCTCGCGACCGCGACCGTGCCCTTCCGCGTCGACGCGGGCGAGACCGTCACGTGTCTCTTCACCAACTCGTCAGCCTGCAACCCGCTCGAGCTCACCGGCGTGACCGTGACCACGATCGAGCTCTACCAGGGGTGTCCGTCGATCGCCGCCGGGCCCGATTTCACCATCGCCAGCCCGGGCGACGTCACGTCAGAGGCCAGCGAGTGGATCGCGCTGCGGAACGGCTTCGCTGTCCACTCCGGCGCGAGATTTACCGCGGAGATCGATACGCTGTTGGTGCCGCCGTGATCGGCTGATGGGACGTTCGTCCCGCACCCGTGGTGCGGTCCGCTCTAGCCCGCACTTTTCACCGGTGTTCGTCGCGAGGACGTCCTGGGGGGAAGTCTCCGCTGGGTCAGGAGCATCGTTCGATCCCGATGGCGATACCGATAGCGAGACCGACGAATCTGGTCGGTATCGGAATCGGTTTTCGGTATCGGTATCGACCATCCCCGTCCGATCTACGCGGCGGTGATTCGATCCCGATAGCGATACCGATAGCGATACCGATGGTGCGTGTCGGTATCGGTTTTCGGTATCGACCATCCCGTTCTGATCCGAGCGGCGGTTCGCGGCCGCAGCAGGAGACTGGCGAGAAGCGCGGACTTGGACCTCTGCTCAACGGGTTTCGAGCGGCAGATTCTTGACGATCGCCTGCAGCTTGCGCATCGTGTCGACGTGGCGCCTGAGGTAGATCTTCGAGATTCGGGTCTGCAGCGCGTACGCCATCTTCAGATCCTGGTCAACCGCTTGAGCACCGAGGCCTCGATTCGGAGCAACTCGGAGTCCTCGACACATTGTGCCGTCACCGTGTGCTCGGCGAGATCCAGACACACCCAGGAGCCGAAAATCTCTCCCGTCCCCAGTTGATCCACAAGGACGCTGATGTCTCCCCTGCCCGGCAGCGACAGGGCGATCCGACCCGTGAGCACCACGTACAGGTTGTCGGCCCTTTCTCCCTGCAGGTAGACGGTGTCGCCGTCGCGAGCCCCGACCGTCGCACGCCTGCCAGCATTCCAGACCCGCCACGCCTGGGTTGCCCGTGTCGGTCTGCGGTCAAGACACCTTCTTGACCACGACGACGCTGACGTCGTCGTCGGGGGACGCGAACCGCTCGATGTCCTCGATCACGGCCTCGACGATGTCGTTCGCCGATCGGTGCTTGACGCTGCGCAGCAGCCGTTCGAGGCGGCCGGGAGCGTACGATTCGTCCCTCCGGGCGTGCTCGGTGAGGCCGTCCGTGGCGAGGATCAGGATGTCTCCTCGGCCCATCAGATTGACTTCGTTGACCGCGTATGGCTCTTTGGCGTGAATCGGCGGCGCCGCGAGCGGCTCGTCCCGATCACCCTCCGTGGGGAACATCCCCACCGGGTAGAAGCTGCGCAGCCGCGACGGATCGATGGTCACGAACGAGTCGAACTCCGCCGAAAACACCAGCGGCTTCGGATGCCCGGCAGAGATGAACCGGAACGTGCCGTCCTCGGAGATCTCGCCGTAGATCATCGTCAGGAACTTGGTCACGCTCGACGAACGGTGGAACCTCGTGTTGAGCGCCTCGAAGAGCCCCTCTGTGACATTCCCGTGGACGTCGAGCTCGTACAGAACACCCGTGAGAAATGCCTGGTGGAGCATCGCCGCCAGCAGGGCGTCGGTCATGCTGTGCCCGCACACGTCCGCGACCAGCACTCCGACCCGATCGCGGTTGGTACACAGGCTGTCGGCCACGGCAACATCACCCCGCTCGCGCGCGCGCTCGATTCGGGACTCGAGATCGTAGCGACGCTTGAAATCGACGAAGATGAGGTGGTCTCCCCCAAGCGTGCCCCCGAGGGGAACGGTTTTGCCGGAGACCTCTATGTTCCTCAGGCTGAAGTCCGTGGGAAAGGAGTAGACGTGCGCCATGATCGAGCGGAGATTTTCCATCTCGCCCTCGAGTTGGTGCAGTCTGGCCTCGAAATCGACGGTGGTCGGATACATGCCTCGCTCCGTTGCGCTGTTGCTGATCGGTTGAGGCGAGCAGTTCCCGCTGCGGCCTCAACCGCCCACCGCATGACCTTGGGGAGATGGTAGACCTTCCAGCAGCATGAAAGCACCACAGTCTGAAGCCGTCACCAGGCTCGAGTCAGCGCCGCGAAAAGACTCTCGGAGCGTCCGGTCGATCAGGAGCATGACGCGGCCGTTCCGACCACCGAACCATCTCGTTCCCGTTCGCCGTTCCGGGTCACGCCCGTCCGACGAGCTCAAGAAAACGCCCGGGAGTCCCCGGGCGTGGACGGTCAGGTTCCGGGAACCTTCTGATCAGTCGTCATCCTCGGTCGATCCACCGTGGTCCGCCAACAGCACCCACTTGTCTCCCTGTTTCACCAGGATGTCGGTCCAGCGCCCCTGGTCGCTACCGCGCTTGCCGTCGGGATCCTCGTACGCGTAGCTGAAGTAGTAGTGCACGACCGCGACGTCTCCATGGATCCTCATCCCTACCGGTGTCACCTCGTACATCTGGATGTTCCGCAGCGGCATGTTGTGTGCCAACCACTTGCGTGCCGATTCCTTGCCCGTCGGCACCGGCTGATCGCTTCCCCACCCCGAATAGTCCTCGTGCATGTAGCTCAGGAAGCCGTCGACGTCGCCGTCGGCGTACTCGGCCCAGTAGGCCTCGACGTTGCTCCACACCTCCTTCTTGTCCTCCGGCCAGTCACCCGCCGCAGCGCCTGCCGCGATCACCATCGCGACGCCGACCGCCACAACAACTCCCACCGCTTTCGAAAACCTCGTCATGACTCGAACCTCCGTTTCATCGACACACAATCCGGTCCGCGTGATCCATCGCCGCACCCACCGTGCGGCGTCTGGTTGTCGACTCTCAAGGACGCGTGGCGGGATCATAACAGAGACTCGATTTCACATCAACATCGATCCGCCTCCGGCCGCAACGCGGCGCTCCCTTGACGCGTTCGGAGCTATCGGTCATGATTCCTCCCGGATTCCAGGACAGCTACGACTTCAGCGAAATCGGAAGGGGGAGAGAAAATGGGTCAGATCGGAAGATACGCATTCATCGCAGGCCTGGTGATCGCCTTCCTGGCGGCGCTGCTCACCCAGGTCTCCTGGTTCTACTGGGTGCTCGCCGTTCTCGGCCTGGTGGTCGGGTTCATGAACGTCACCGGCGACGAGACTCGAAACTTCCTCCTGGCGGCCATCGGCCTGATCCTGTCGGCCACATCGATCCAGGTGATTCCGTTCGTCGGCGAGGTCGCGGCCTACATCGCGGGGAACCTGGTCGCGTTCATCGCGCCGGCGGTGCTCGTGGTCGCGCTCAAGGTCCTGTTCGAGACCGCAAAGGATTAGCCGCGGAGCATCCTCCCGGCCACTCGATCGTTGATCGAGTGGCACGGGAACCCCGACGTCCGCATCCACCGCGGGCGTAGGGAAATCCTGCCAGCACTCGTTCGAGGGCGCGCTTGGCAGTGTCGACGCGGATCACGGTCACCCGTCCGACGTCAGGGGGACCGAGTGAGCTTCTCTCCGGTCAGCAGGTAGTGGTTGAGCTCCTCCTCCCAGGCCTTCATGAACCGGTCGAAGTGCTCCTGGGTAAAGCCGTCGATCGCGGCTTCACCGTGCGGGCTGAGCGCCGTGTAGGTGTACGAAACGTCGGCCGAAGTTCCCTCGGCGATCGCCTCGAGCCGAATCACGATCTTGCCGACCACGACACCGGGTATCAGCTTGAGCAACTCGAGGTGCCAGCGATCGGAATCGTGGCGCGTCACCACCCACACCGCATCCTCGGGCGTGCCCGGCGTCACGAACACGCAGTCGAGTTCGGAGAAGCCGGACTCGGTGACCACCAGGTCCGGGTTCCAACCGTTCACCCAGTCGAGCTCCCGCACCGGACAGAGCAACGGGAAGACCTCCTCGGGCGGCCCGGCGAGGGTTTGCGTGTAACTGCGCGTAACACGATGGGGTTTTGTGATCTTCATCTGTCTCCCACTCCTGACGACAATGGTCCGGTTCCACGCGACAGCCGCGGGCTGCCAGCCTGCCCCGCATCCTAGCAGCGCCTGTGGCACTGCGCCTCATCCCACATGACCCGTCACCCGCCTCCCGTCGCCTGCGTGGCTGGTCGCCTCTGCCCATCGAAGTTATGTTTTGCCACCAATCCCGTCAACGAATCGACATCCACCGACTCGATCTACCATCCGGATACACCGTTCCGACCCCACCCGCACTCCCAGGACTCCCTCGCCGAACTCGATTCTCATCGTCATGGTCATCGATGATCGCGACCGCGCCGTCCGGGCCCACCGTTCCCGATCAGACTCCTGCGCACGGACCTTCAAGGCCTTCCGCGACGAGAGTCGAAGCGCGTCGAGTTGACAAATAGAACCCCGTGATCTATGGTTCTTGAGACTTAATTTCAGAAAAATGATTACGAGAACCATTGAGTCGCGTCCCAATTCCCGGAGACAGCCGGCCGGTGTTGAATCACCTGGACTGTGGCGCCGGAACATCGAGGTGTTCCCGGTAGCGAAACCGGAGGGAGTCGACGTCCCGCGGGACAACGGTGCGGTCCACCGTTTCTCTCACGCTTGCCTGGAAGGTTCGAAGATGAACAGATCTCGTTTCGTGGTCGCGTGTCTCGTCTGCGTGGTTGTGCTGGTGGCCTCGGTGAGTGAGGCGCAGAGCACACCTCCACCCCCGACCCCTACCAACACCATGACCCCAACTCCGCTCCCACCGACACCCACGGCTACAGACACTCCAACGCCCCTCCCGCCGACGCCGACGGACACACCTGTCCCGCCGACACCGACCTTCACACCGGTCCCGCCGACACCGACGAATACACCTCCACCACCGACCCCTACCAACACCATGACCCCAACTCCGCTCCCACCGACACCCACGGCTACAGACACTCCAACGCCCCTCCCGCCGACGCCTACGCCTACGCCGACCCCCCCATGTCCCCCGTGCGACTGCCTCGTCAAGGATCTGTGGGCCGGACGGAACACGTGGGTGGGGACCGTCGAGATCTGTATGGACACGGTCAACAGTGTTTTGTCGATGACCTTCGACGTGACCGGATCGGGCCTGTGTCTCGACGAGACTCACGTCTACGCGAACGTCGACGATCCGGGTTCCCCCCCGGACAAGGGCGCCCCGGGTCGTTTCCCGTTCAAACACGAGAACCTGTCCACTGCCGAGTGTGTTCAGGTCGACCCATACGTGATCTACGAATTCGATCTGGAGTGCTGGCAGACCGCTGCGCTGGCAGCTCACGCCGTGGTGTGCGAGTCCATGGCCGAACCTGATTGGCAGTCCTTCGTCGCCCTCTTCGAACCGGAGCTCGGGCAGAGCACGGCCGTCATGATGCGCATGTCCCGTGCGTCCAGCGACGGCCTCCTCAGCGCGGAGATACTGAACAGCGGCGAGCTGGACGGTGTCCACGGCGCCTGGTACCTCGACGTCGACCGGGAGATGGCCCTTCGCAACGTCTACATGGCGGACCCGATTCCCACCTACATGCTCTCCGCTTCCGGCGAGGTCGAGGCCAATCCTGCGGCAGCTCGCCTGGTCGAGTACCCGGACAACCTGGACGCCGTGAACTGGCTCATCAATCGTGACTATTCGGGCAAACTCTCCACCTGCGGCGGTCGCTACACCGCCGGCGATGTCCAGCGGGCGATCTGGGATCTCGTGGAAGACGATCAGTCGACCGCGGACATCGGTCCATGGGACCAGTGCCGGGTCGATGAAATCTTGGCCGAGGCTACCAGTTACGGCGAAGGGTTCACGCCCGGATGCGACCAGTCGGTCGCCGTGATCCTCAACCCGATCCAGGCGACGGGGCGCAGCATCGCCCGCATCGGAATAGCGCAGGTCCCCTTCTCGGACGTCCTGGCGCCGTGTGAGCTGCTGCTTGGGCAGTGCGAGACCGCGTGGGCGCAGACGCTGGGTGGCGACCTGCCGTTCTCGAGGGGGAATCGGTGGGGCAGCTACTTCGAGTACCTCTGCGAGTAGATGCCGGAGCTCCGCAGAATCCCGGGGTTCGAAGCCGACGTCGTCGCGGCTTCCGCGGGCTGACAGCCTCCGGCTTCTGCTCGACAGGACCGTGACCGAAATGCCGGACGACGTCGCAGCTTGGAGCCGCACTGCTCGAGTTGGGTGTTGGCGCCGTCCATTCAACCGGATGAAACCCCGCGCATTGGCGCATCGATGAAACTCTCGACAGCACCACGGAGGTACCACATGTTTGTCAATCACACCAAATCACACAAAGTCGCCCTGGCCGGGATCGTCTTCGGCCTGATGGCGGTCACGGCGCTGGCCGGCGGATCCGAGGATTTCGCGAATATGTCCGAGGCGTGGGAGAAGGCGTACAACGCGAAGGACGCCGCGGGCGTTGCCGCTCTGTACGCCGAGGACGGCGTCATGAAGCCGCCCAACGCCGACCAGGCCAAGGGACGACAGGCGATCGAGGCCCATCTGGCGCGGGAGATGAAGCTCGTCTCCGGCCGACTCGACATCGTCACGGTCGAGCATGGGCACGACGGCGATCTCGGGTTTGCTCGGGGAACGTTTTCGATGACGGATTCCCACGGCAACATCGTGGACCGCGGCAAGTGGGTCGAAGTGCGCAAGAAGGTCGATGGCCGGTGGCAGATCGACAGCGACATCTGGAACAGCGACATGGCGCCCGGAGCCCTGCGGCTCTCGCCCGCGGCCGCCACGTTCGTTGACGTCTGGAACAACCGGAACTACGACGAGCTCTACCAAGTTTTGACAGAGGACTTCCGCCGTCGCGCTCCGGACCAGAACGCCGACGGCCGGGCTGACATGAAGGAGTTCATGCGCCAGGTCCACACCACCTACCCGGACTTCCGCATCGTGGTCGACAACAGCTCTCACCAGGGAGACGTCGCGTTTCTGCACTGGACGGTCACCGGCACGAACACCGGCCCCGGCGCCTTCCCCCCGACCGGCGAGCGAATCACCACCTCGGGGATCACCATGCTGCGCTTCGCGGATGACGGCCGGATCAGCGAGGAGATCGCCCACTACGACACCGCGACGGTCTCCAGCCAACTCGGCCTGGCGGCCGTTCCGCACGCCCAGTAGTAGGTCCGCGGCACATCCTGAGGAGTGCACCACGGGTCTGAGAGACTCTTGCAGACTTCAAACACCGGCGCCCGGGGGCCACGGTCTGCCGGGCGCCGGTGGGCGCATGTGCCGATCCAAGCGACTCGAGACCGTCACGCGCCCACGAGGACAATATTGACCATGGATCCGGACGCGCCATGCCGGACGAGACGTCTGGTTGACTCATCAAGACAATTTCATCCTCGAGTGCGGGCGCGAGTGGAATCCAGCGAACGCGTCAGCAGCCCGGGAACATTTCAGGAATGCATCGATATTCGAGGTACTGGTGATGCTCGAATCACGATTCGCGGCTGCTGGATTTTTCACACCGGCGAGCAAGGCGATTACCTTCTGTACGCGAAGGGAGGCACGAC
>JBFELO010000080.1:0-21678 GCA_041552055.1 Candidatus Sulfomarinibacteraceae bacterium
CCCGCGGGGAGCGCCTTGGGGAGATGGCGCTTTGAGTGCCATCACACCGACCCGACCCCAAAGCTCTCAGTGCTAGAATCAGACCGCACGGAAGCGCATGGGGCCTGGTGGCTTCCGCGGACTTCAAATCCGTTGGGCCGGTCCTTGTGGGGTCGGTCGGAGGGTTCGATTCCCTTGCGCTTCCGCCATCTACTTTCGGTAAGAGGGTTCATTAGCTACCGTCAGGCGAGTCAATGGGCGACGAAGAACACGTCTACCGCGGCCACCTGGCCTCATCGCCGTTGGCCGAGATGCTTGCGACCATCCATCGGCGCGGTGTCCCCGGGGTGCTGCAGGTTTCCCGTGCCGACGCGAGCGCGTCGCTGTACTTTGACGACGGGGACGTCGTGTTCGCGACGTCGTCGGAGTGCGGCGAGTCGCTCGCGGAGTGTCTGGTCCGAAACGGACGAATCACCGAAGCCCAACAGCAGGTGGCGGCCAAGGAGCTTGAAGGCTCATCCGGTGTGAGGCTCGGCGAAATCCTGATCCAGATGGGGTACATCGGGGCAGACGAGCTGACGGTGGTGGTTCGTGAACAGGTGCACCGCGTGGTGCGCGAGCTGTTCAACTGGGACGATGGCGAGGTGGTGTTCCGGGTGGGTCGAATCAAAGACCACGGGGTGCACGAGGTCAGACTGTCCACGCCGCGCATTGTCGTGAGTGGATGCAAGCAGATCGCCGAGGGGAGACAGGTGACGGAACGTCTCGGCGGTCGGCAGACGGTGCTGCAACGGCCGGAGTGGCCGACCCATCTGGGAGGTTTTGGTCTCGAGGCGGGCGAGCAGCAGTTGCTCGATCTTGTGGACGGCAAGCGTTCCCTTTTCCAGCTCTGCGAGGAGGGTCCGATGGGTCACGGTCTGAACGCCCGGGTGCTCTACGCCCTGTGGGCGCTCGGCGCCGTCGACCGTGATCGCGAAGACGCAGGCCACATCAAGATCCAGCTCAGCAGCCCACTGGAGTAGGAGACGTCATGCCGCTGTACGAGTACGAATGCTTCCTGTGCGGGCACCGCTTCGAGCGCATCCAGCGGGTGAGCGATGAAACGGTGCCCGACTGCCCCGAGTGCGGCGGATCGGTCCGGCGATTGCTGAGCGCCCCGGCGCTGCAGTTCAAGGGCAGCGGGTGGTACGTGACCGACTACGGCAAGGGGACCGGCGGCACGGCTGGCGAGAAACCTCCCGAGAAGAAGAAAGAGAAAGAGAAAGAGACTGCCGCAACCGCCAGTGAGCCCAAGAAAACCCACAAGAAGGACACTCCGTCCAGCACGAGCGGCTCATCAGAGTCCGGGGACTCGACCTGACTCGCAGCTGGAGGCTGGCGGGACTTTAGGGCTTGGATCAATCTCCATCGGCGGTAGGCGCTGCAGGTCGCACCGGATAGCCACCCACGTCGCGGAACTCGATGATGTCTCCCACCTGCAGGCCGTGTCGGCCGGCGACGCCGGCTGCGACTTCGAGCACGGTCCGTGCCGGATGTCGCGGGATGTAGTGCGGGCACGGATCGGCGGCGCAGGGCGCGACACGATCGATCACGTCAACCACCCGGCCCGAGTCGTCCAGAAAGACGAGGTCCAGGTGGATGAACATATTCTTCATCCAGATGTTGGGCAGCCGCTCCTCGGGAAACAGCAACAGCATGCCCCTATCTTCAGGCAGGGAAGGCCGGAACATCAGACCTTGCGCGAGCTCCTCGGGCGTGGTCGCGAGGTCAAGCGCAATCCGTGTGCCGTCCGGGAGGACGGCAGCGGGGAGTCCCTGCGTGTCGGCAGACATCGGAGGGTTGGTGCTCATGGTGGCGTCGAGATCGGCGTGGGGTGCGCACGCCACCAGCACCAGCAGACCGGTGATCCAGCGCAGCCGGCCCCACCGGGCGCCGGGGCGCAGGCCGGGGTGCGCGGCCGTGTGCCCACCGTTGGATTTCTGTCGTGCAGGATGAGATCTCACGGGCTTCCATCCTCGTCCCGGATCAGACCGAGCTTGTCCGCATGGTAGCGGAACGCGCGGTAGGAAAGGCGCAGCAGTTCGGCCGCCTTCTTCTGGTGGCCACCGGTTCGCTCGAGCGCCTGGCGCATCATGCTGAGTCGCAGGTTGTTGAGATGTTCCTCGAGGTCGATTCCCTCTTCCGGCAGGCTCGTGGTGGTCATCGCGTTGCTTTCGGGAGAACCCCTGAGGTGTTCGGGCAGGCTGCCGGACGAGATCACCTCCGACGCCTCGAGGGCCACGGTCTGTTCGATGACGTTTTCTAGCTCACGCACGTTGCCCGGCCATGAGTACGCCTGGAGGACGCGGATCGCGTCCGGCGTCAAGCGCTTCTTGGAGATCCCGAATCGGTCGCAGGTGCGCACCACGAAGTGACGCGCCAGCACCGGTACATCGTCTCCCCGGTGGCGGAGTCCCGGCAGATGGAGGTGGAGCACCTTGAGGCGGTAGTACAAATCCTCGCGGAATTTACCCGCTTCGACGTCGGCGTCGAGGTCGCGATTGGTGGCCGCGAGCACGCGCACGTTGACCTCGATCTCTCTCTGGCTCCCCACCGGTCGTACACGATGCTCCTGCAGGACACGCAGCAGCTTGACCTGCGTCGGCGGGCTCAACTCGCCGACCTCGTCGAGGAAGATGGTGCCCCCGGCGGCCTGTGCGAACAGTCCCATATGGTCACGGACTGCGCCCGTGAACGAGCCCTTGGCGTGTCCGAATAGCTCGGACTCGAGCAGTCCCTCGGGGAGAGCCCCGCAGTTGACGCTCAGAAATGGTCCGCCGGCCTGGCCCGAATGCGCGTGGATGGCGCGCGCGAGAAGTTCCTTGCCGGTGCCGCTCTCGCCGGTTATCAGGACGGTCGAAGGAGTGGCCGCAACCCGCGGGATGAGGTCGAGGATGCGTTGGATCGGTTGGCTCGAACCGATGAACTCCGGAACCTCGAACGGCAGCTCCTGACCGCGGTGGAGCAGCTTGTCGAGGATGATCTTGAGGTCGTCGACGTTGAACGGCTTGGACAGGTACTCGGCTGCACCGGCGCGCAGCGCATCGAGGGCGTGCTGAGGCGTGGTGTGGGCGGTGATGATGATGAACGGGCACTCGAGCTGCCGTCTGCGGGCGTTCTGCAGCACCTCGAGCCCGTTGCCGTCGGGCAGCTTGAGGTCGCACATCACGAGGTCGAACGGCTCCGCGTGCAGGCGCTCGACTCCGCTGGAGACCGACTCCGCCGTGCCGACCTCGTACCCCTCCTTCTCGAGCAGGATGGTCAGGAACTCGCGGATCGACTGCTCGTCGTCGATGACGAGGATGCGACCTCTGATCATGCCCCCTCCAGCGTGGCCGGCAACTCCACCGTGACAGTCGTGCCCTTGCCCGGCGCGCTGTCGATGGCGATGGTCCCGCCGTGGTCCTCGACCGCAGCGTACACTACCGCGAGTCCGAGTCCGGTTCCTTCACTGTGCGAGGTCACGAAGGGTTCGAACGCCCGACGCCGGATCTCTTCGTCCATGCCGACGCCGGTGTCGGTCCAGGACAACACCGTTGCATGGCCCCGCCGCTTGGCGGTGATCACAAGCTTGCCGCCCTCGGGCATGGCCTGGAGCGCGTTGCGGGACAGGTTCCAGATCAACTGACGGAGCAGGTGCTCTTCACCGCGAATGACCAATTCGTCATCGGCATCGATCTCGAGTCGGTGATGGTCACGGCACTCCGGGGATCGTCGCAGTAGGTCGACGCAGTCGTGGAGCATCAGCGACAGGTTGCACGGCTTGTGGGTCGCCTGGTGGGGTCGTGCAAAGTTGAGGAAGTCATCCAGGATGCGGGACAGCCGGCGTGACTCGTCGACAACGATGTGCAGCAGACGGGAGTTGGCGTCGTCCGTATCATCCGAACGGGCCAGCATCTGCGCAGAGCCCGAGATCGAGGCGAGCGGGTTTTTGATCTCGTGCGCCATCCTCGAGGCCATCTCGCCGACCGCGGCCATGCGCTCCTGCATCCTTCGGCGCTCGGTCTCGATCTCGAGTTCGGTGAGATCCTGGAAGTTCACGATGAACCCCACCACGCTGCCGGCGTCGTCCCGAAGGGGACCGACGGACAGTCCGAGCCGGGTTTCGGTTCCCTCGAGGGTACCGGTGAGGCGCTCCACCGGCCAGCTGCGGGCTCGGACCCGAAGCGTGTCCCAGTCCTGCTCCTCGAGCGGCATTACCCGTTCCATGGAGCGGCCCAAGACGTCGCCTCCATCGCTCACACCGAGGATCCGTTCGCCCGCCGGATTGAGGTGGAGCACACCGCCCTCGAGGTCGGCGGCGAGGATCCCGGCACCGACTGATCGGACGACCTGATCGGTCAGGGCGACGAACTGGGTGGCGCGTTCGCTCTGCTCCTCGAGCCGGTAATGGGCCGTGCGGAGCGATTCGCCGAGGTAGGACACCAGCAGCGCCACCAGGACGAAACCCACGACGTGGATCATGATCTGGTAGAGCACGCGCGAGTTGGACAGCGGCACCTCGAAGCCGGCCAGGTTGGGCGGGATGGGCAGCAGGCCGTACACCATCATGTCGACCAGCAGTCCGTAGGCGACCGAGGACAGGCCCGCGAAGATCAGTCCTCCTCCCCGGAGCATCACCGCGGCGACCACGATGACCGTCAGGTAGAGAAAGGAGAATGGCGAGTACAGGCCCCCGGTGAAGTAGACGAAGCCGGTGACGAGCACGATGTCGCCGACCAGTTGGACGATCGCCTGGACCCGGGTGGGCACCCCCCTCACGTGCAGGATCAGGTATCCAAGGGACATGCCGTAGCTGACCAGGATGAGGCCGTAGAAGTACTTCAACTGGACCAGCAGCTGGGTGTTGAGCTGGATGATGAGAACGCCGAGGAACAGGGTCGAGACCACGACCAGCCGCAGTCCCAACAGCCAGCGCAGCGCGATTGTGGACGGAGACGCGGCGGGCGGGGCCGCAGCCCCGCCCTCGTCGGTTTTCGACGGCCAAGGGCTCATCAGCCGATCTGGCTGATGAGGGAGAACATCGGCAGGTACATCGCGACCACGATGACACCGATGATCACGCCCAGGAATGCGATCATCACCGGCTCGAGCAACGCCATCATGCCCTCGATCGCCGCATCCACCTCGTCCTCGTAGAAGTCGGCGATCTTGCTCAGCATGGTGTCCATGGCGCCGGTCTGCTCACCGACACCGATCATCTGGCAGACCATCGGCGGGAACTGCTCGGTTCGGGCCAGTGGCTCTGCAAGGTTCTTGCCCTCCTCCACTTCCTTTCGCACCTGGAGGATCGCCTCCTCGAGCACCGCGTTGCCCGCAGTGCGGGCGGTGATGTCGAGCGACTCGAGAATCGCGACACCGGAGCTGAGCAGGGTCGCGAGGGTACGGCAGAACCTCGCGACGGCGATTTTCCGCAGCAGCGGACCGATCACAGGCATTCGGAGCATCAACTTGTCGATCTGGTAGCGGCCGGCATCGGTCTGGTAGTACTGGCGTAGGGCAAAAATCCCACCCACGACGACCAACAGGATCAGCCACCAGAAGTTGCCGATGAACCGTGACAGGTTCACCACCACCTGGGTCAGGAACGGCAGCTGGGTGCCGAGGCCTTCGAACAGGCTGGCGAAGACCGGGATCACCTTCCAGAGGATGATGTACACGACGATGATCGCGATCGTGATCACCGCCACCGGGTACACCAGGGCGCTCCGCACCTGGCTCTTCAGCTTGACGGCCTTCTCGATATAGGCCGCGAGGCGCTGCAGGATGGTGTCGAGAATACCGCCGGCCTCGCCGGCCGCAACCATGTTCACGTACAGATCGTCGAATGCCTGCGGATGCTTGCGCATCGCCTCGGCAAGCGACGAGCCGGCCTCCACGTCCTGGCGAACCTGCAGGATGATCTTCTGAAAGGCCTTGTTCTCCTGCTGCTGACCGAGGATCTCGAGGCACTGGACGAGCGGCAAGCCGGCGTCGATCATCACCGAAAACTGGCGGGTGAAGATCGCGATGTCCTTCGACTTGACGCCGCCGCCGAACTTGGGCAGGGCGATCTCCTTGCCCTTCTCTTTGACCGTCGTGACCACGATCTGCTGGCGCCTGAGAGCTGCGATGACGGCTTCCTTGCTGTCACCGATCAGCACGCCGGTCTGGGGGTTGCCGTCGCGGTCGCGACCTTTCCACTCGTAACTTGGCATGGTCAGGCCCTCCCGGTGCTTCGTGCCTCTGTCGCCTTTGGCGTGGGCATTCCGATCCCTCGGTTGATCATGTCCTGCAGCTCGTCGGGGTAGGAGCTGTAGGAAAGCGCGGCCTGCAGGGTGATGAACCGTCGCTGATAGAGCGACGCCAACGACTGGTTGAAAGTCTGCATGCCGTGCTTGATCTGTCCGGCCTGCATCATCGAGTAGATCTGGTGGACCTTGTCCTCGCGGATCAGATTGCGGATCGCCGAGCTCGGGATCAGGATCTCGGTGGCGAGGCAACGACCCTTGCCGGAGGCCCGCTGCATCAGCGTCTGACAGATGATGCCCTCGAGCACGAAGCTGAGCTGGGCACGGACCTGCGACTGCTGGTGCTCGGGGAACACGTCGACGATGCGGTTGATGGTCTGTGGGGCCGAGTTCGTGTGCAGGGTGGCGAACGTGAGGTGGCCGGTCTCCGCGATCCGCAGCGCGGACTCGATCGTCTCCAGGTCGCGCATCTCACCGATCAACACCACGTCGGGATCCTCGCGCAGCACCGATCGCAGGGCGTTTGGGAACGACAGCGTGTCGGCGTGGAGCTCGCGCTGGTTGACCAGGGCCTTCTTGTGGTTGTGCAGGTACTCGACCGGGTCCTCGATGGTGATGATGTGAAGTGGCTTCTCGCGGTTGATCTTGTCGATCATGGCTGCCAGCGTTGTGGACTTGCCGGATCCGGTGGGACCGGTCACCAACACCAGCCCACGCGGTCGGTTGCAGAGTGACTCCACCACCGGCGGCAGGCCGAGCTCGCGGAAGCCCAGGATCTCGTAGGGAATCCGCCGAAACGCGCCGGCGACCGCTCCTCGCTGGACGAAGATGTTCGCCCGGAATCGGGCCATCCCCTTGACGCCGAACGAGATGTCCAGCTCGAGGTGCTCCTCGAACCGGTGCTTCTGGGCGTCGGTCAGAATCGAGTAGGACAGCTTCTTGGTGTCGACCGCGGTCAGCGCCGGGTGGTTCAGTGGAAGCAGAACGCCGTCGACACGGATCAGCGGGGGCGAGTTGGTGGTGATGTGGAGGTCGGTCCCACCCTTCTCGACCATGGTCTTCAAAAGCTGGTGGAGGCTGGTGGCCATCGACGAACCTTTCTCGGACCCTACAGGACCGTTTCGCGCACGACTTCTTCGATGGTCGTGATGCCGTCGCGGATCTTCTGGAGACCCGAATGCCTCAATCCGATCATACCCTCTTCGAGCGCCTTGCGTCGCAGTTCGACGGCCGATGCGCCCGACAGAATGAGCTCCCGGACGTCCTCGGAGACCTCCATCACCTCGTACAGCCCGATCCGGCCCCTGTAACCGCGCTGGTTGCACTGCTCGCAGCCGCGGCCCTTGTACAGCTGGATGTTGGGTGCTTCGGTCTCGGAGAAGCCGATGTTGAGGAGTGCCTGCACCGGCACGTCCTCCTCCTGCTTGCAGTTCTGGCAAATCCGGCGGATCAGGCGCTGGGCGCAGATCAGATTGACCGACGTGGCGACCAGGAACGGCTCGATGCCCATGTTCATCAGTCGGTTGATGCTCGATGGGGCGTCATTGGTGTGGAGGGTCGACATCACGAGGTGACCGGTGAGCGCCGCCTTGATGGCGATCTCGGCGGTCTCGAAGTCGCGGATCTCGCCCACCAGCACGATGTTCGGGTCCTGCCGGAGGAAGGACCGCAGGGCGGCGGCGAAGTTGAGCCCGATCGACTCCTTCATCTGCACCTGGTTGACGCCGGCCAGCTGGAACTCCACCGGATCTTCTGCGGTCAGGATGTTGACCTCTGGTGTGTTGATGCGGGACAGCGCCGAGTACAGCGTGTTGGTCTTGCCGGATCCGGTCGGCCCGGTGACCAGCACCATCCCGTACGGCTTGAAGATCGCCTCCTCGAAGTTCTTCAGGCTGCCCTTCTCGAAGCCCAGCTTGGTCATGTCGAGCATGAGGCTGTCGCGGTCGAGCAGCCGCATGACGATCTTCTCGCCGTGCATGGTGGGCACGGTGGACACCCGGAAGTCGAGCTCTTTGAGCTTGCCCTGGAACTTCATCTTGATCCTGATGCGTCCGTCCTGGGGCAGCCGTTTCTCGGCGATGTCGAGCTTGGAGAGGATCTTGATGCGCGATGCGATGGCCTCTTTCAGCTTCATCGGAGGGTTCATCACCTCGGACAGCACGCCGTCGACCCTGAATCGAACCCGATAGGTCTTCTCGTACGGTTCGATGTGAATGTCGGATGCCCCGCGCTTCAGCGCGTCCGTGAGCACCAGGTTGACCAGCCGTACCACCGGAGCCTCGTCGGCCGATGCCTCGAGATCGGTGATGTCGTCGAGGTCCTCTTCCTCCTCCAACACCTCGAGCGCGGAATCCTCGACCGTCTGCAGGTCCTCCATGACCTTCTTCAGCTCGAGGGCGTGAGTGGTGCCGTAGTACTTGTCGATCGCCTCGCGCAGCGCCTCTTCGGAGGCCACCACCGGCTCGACCCGGTAGCCCGTGATGAACGTGATGTCGTCCATCGCGAAGACGTTGGTCGGGTCGGCCATCGCCACCGTGAGGGTGGCACCGGTCTTCGACACCGGGATGAACTGGTACTTGCGAGCCACGTCGGCCGGAATCAGCCGAATGATCGACTCGTCGATCTCGAAGTGTCGCAGATTGATGGACGGCACGCCGTACTGCTGAGACAGACAGTCGAGAATGTCCTCTTCGGTCACGAATCCGAGTCGGATCAGATGCTCGCCGATCCTGCCACCGGTTTGCTTTTGCTCCTCGAGCGCCTTGTCGAGTTGGCCCTGGTCGATCAGGTTTGATCTGACGAGAAACTCGCCGATTTTGAGCGGCATGGGCTCTCCATCCGTTCCAATCCAATCTCTTCGATTCTAACACCCGTGTGTCGTCACGGTGTGATCAGCGCGCAAGCTCAAGTGCAGCGCTGGTAACGATATCGTACCAAACGAGGGCGCCGTGAATACACGTGGGCAAGGAGCCGGAAACCGTTGCCAGCGGCGTCAGTCGAGCAGCTTCAGGGCCATCTCGACGATCTCGTCAGCCGTCACCTCGCAGGACGGCGTGGCGTGCGGCGAGGACACCGAACCGGCGGAGTCGGCCGGAATGCCCGAGGCGATCGCGACCCTGGGGCCGAGTGGTCCGTTGCGCCGCCAGTCGGTCGCGGTGTAGACCCCGAGAGTCGCGACGCCGAGACTGGCGGCCAGATGCATCGGCCCAGTGTCGCCGCCGATCACCAACCGCGCGCCAGCCAGCAACCTCACAAGCTCGTCGAGGCTGGTTGGCGGCGCCACGCGCACCCCGGGGCCCGCAGCGGCCGCAACGGCCGCGGCCCTTTCCCGCTCGCCGGGCCCCCACGCGACCTCCACCGCGGAGGGCAGCGCCACCAGGCGTCGTGCCACCTCGGCCAGGGTCGCGACCGGGAGCATCTTCTTGGCCTGCCCTGCGCCGGGCAGGAGCACGATCGGGTTGCCGTCGGCCGAAGAGCCTGGCGGCACGTCGTGGGCACGGCGCAGCAACCAGCGACCGTCCGGATCAGTGAGCTGGGAAGGTGGAGTGCCGCCGACCGCCCGCACCAGCTCCACGTTGTTGGCAACGACGTGCCGGTAGCTCGTGCTGCCCGTCAGGGTTTCGGTGTAGCCGAGGCCGGCGATCCGCTCGCGGCGCCACGGCCGGGCAAGACCGACCCGCCGTGGCGCGCCGCTCCAGCGGGTGATGAGGGCAGACTTCAGCACGCCCTGGGGGTCGAGAGCGAGGTCCGGTTGGAACTCGTGAAACCGAGTCCGCAGTCGGGCGACCTCGGCGCGCGTACCGGCCGCCAGAGGCCGGCGCCGCCACCGTTTCGTGGCCACGGTGATGACGCTGTCGACCGCGGGATGGCCGGCCACCATGGGCTGAAACGGCTCCTCCACCACCCAGCTGAGGTGGATGTCGGGCCGCGCCTGCCGCAGGGCCTCGGCCAGCGGCCACGCGTGGATGATGTCACCCAGGGCCGACAGTCGGACCAGCACTACCCGCATCGCTCATCCTCGGTTACGGAAGTGTTCGACGATCACCCCGATCAGATCGGTCGTCGCGTGGTCCTTGGGGTCGCCACAGATCACGGTCTCCCCACCATACGCCTTGACAACGTCTCGCTCCGGTACGGTGTCGACGGTGTAGTCGGTACCCTTGGCGTGGACGTCCGGCTTGAGCGCCCCGAGCACATGCGCCACGGTCGGCTCGTCGAACAGACAGATGCGGTCGATCATCCACAGGTGGGAGAGGATCTCGACCCGTTCCAGCTCGGGCATGATGGGACGGCCGTGACCCTTGGCTCCCCGGACCGAGCTGTCCGAGTTCACGGCCGCAACCAGGCAATCGCCGTGGGTTTGGGCGCCGGCCAGGTAGCGGACATGCCCGACGTGGAGGAGGTCGAACGCGCCGTTGACCAGCACGACGCGAAGTCCCCGAGCGCGCCATGCCGCGCACTCTGCAGCGAGCTCGTCGAGCGGCCGCAGCTTGGCCTCGGGGGCGGTCAACCGGTCCCTCCGCCCAGGTCCTGTCGGATCGCAGCCCTCAGCTCGTCGCGGTTGACCGTGGCCGTGCCGAGCTTCATGACCACCACGCCGCCGCCGTAGTTGGCGAGACGGGCCGCCTCCAGGGGGCTCGCACCGACGGCGAGCGCGGCGGTGAGCACTGCCAGAACGGTGTCTCCTGCCCCGGTCACGTCGGCCACCTGATCGGTGCCGAACACCGGGAGGTGTCGCGGCTCGGCGCCCTCCTCGACGAGTGTCATGCCACGGTTGCCACGCGTCGCCAGGACGAACCGGGCGCCGAGTGCGGCGCGCAGTCGGGCAGCGGCCGCGACGACGTCGTCGTCGGAGGACAGCGGGCGCCCGACAGACTCCTCGAGCTCCTGCAGGTTGGGCGTGGCGGCGTGAATCGCGCCCAGGGTGTCGATCCGATGGCGTGAGTCGCCGCAGATCCACGGCGGTGGCGGAGCTCCGCCGCACGCCCGCTCCAGGAGGTCCGGCTGCACCGTGCCGTAGCCGTAGTCCGACACTGCGACGGCACCGAGGCCCTCCCGGGCTTCGGTCAGTCGCTCGGTGAGCCGGTCGCGCCACGCGCCGTCGGCGGGCAGCCGATCCTCGATGTCATAGCGCGCGATCTGGTGCTTGAGCGACGACGGACCCCCCCCGAGGATGCGTACCTTGGTGGGGGTGCGGAAGCCGGGCACGGTGACGATTCCAGAGGTGTCGATGCCGCTGTCGGTCAGCACGCCCACCAGCGCGCGGCCGTGCACGTCGTCTCCGACTGCGCCGACCGGGACGGTGAGCACGTCGAGGGCGGCCAAGTTGGCGAGGGCATTGGCGCCCCCGCCGGGCACATCCCGCTCGCCCTCGTGGCTCAGGATGATCACCGGTGCCTCGCGGGAGACTCGCTTCGGAGTCCCGAGGACGAATCGGTCGAGCACCAGGTCGCCGTATATGACGACCCGGGCTGCGCCGAAGGCATCGACGATCTCCAGCAGACGGTCCCGGTCTCCCATGGCGGGAGTGTAGCGAATTTATCCCGTTCCCGTTCCCGTTTCCGTACCCGTACCCGAGAGTTTGCCTGAACTGCAACGTTACGTGGGACGCGGACACGGACGTGGACAGGGGACAGGCACTCGCAGTAATCCGGTTCGTTGGGAGCGCTGCGGGCGGTCCAGCGACCAGCCGCCAGCGGCGGGCGGGCGGGGGACCTCCACCGTGCACCCCGTTCCTGGGCGGGTGGGAAATCTGTCATCCGGGTGGGCGGGGGGACCTCACAGCTCGATCGGGACCGGCTCGACGAGTTCGATCGCCCGTGGCGTGACCTCGGCTCGGTACGCAAGCGGCTCGACCCCCGCCTCGACCGAGCGGCGCAGCGCTTCGGCGTAGTCGGGATCTATGTCGTCCGCCGTGGTGAACGTCGTGCCGTCGGCGCGCTGGATGACGAACAGAATGGCCGCCCGGTGCCCTTGGCTGACCGCATCGGCGAGATCACGCAGGTGCCGACGGCCGCGCGTCGTGACCGCGTCCGGGAAGGCGTACCGACCGCGGTCGTCCACCAGGGTGACGTTCTTGACCTCGACCCAGCAGCGATCGTGACCGCGCTCGAGCAGGATGTCGATGCGGCTGTGATCGCCGTACCGGACCTCGCGGCGCAGGTTTTCGTAACCCTGCAACTCGGAGATTGTGCCGTCCTCGATCGCCGCCGTGGCCAGATTGTTGGCGAGGTGGGTGTTGACGCCTATCCAGCACACGCCGTTGTGGACCATCTCCAGGGTGGTGGCGAGCTTCCTCTTGGGGTTGGTGCTGGTGCTCAGCAGCACCGGCCACCCCTCGCCGAGGCAGGATTTCATGGAGCCGGGATTCGGGCAGTGGGCTGTGACCACCGAGTGGTCCGCGAGCCGAACGTCGGCCAGGAACCGTTTGAAGCGACGCACCAGGATGCCGGAGATCAGCTCGTTTTCGAAGCGCACACCCCAGTTTAGACGCGCGGTCGGCGGCGGCAGTCGGAGTTTTCATCTCCGTGCCGTGCCCCTCTCCATCTCTAGGATTTGAGGGTCACATCGGACACGGACGCGGACGCGGAGACGAGGACGAAGAAAAAGACGAAGACGAAGACGAAGAGCAGGCCGGGTGGGAGGGTGGTCGAGCGACCAGCGACCAGCGACCAATATCGGACCCGATCCACCGTATACTCCCTGGAGTGTTGAACGATCTCACCACGACTGCGCTGGTGCGGTGGGACGGGGTCCACCTGGTGTTCGATCTGGGGCTGCTGGAGAGCCATCTGCAGCGCAGGGTGGAACGGTCGGACCGGGTGGACGACCTGAGGCTGACCGGGAAGGGCGACGCGGTCTGTCTTTCCGCCGTGGTGATCTGGAAGGGGATCCGGACTCACGTCGCGGTCAACGTCGAGGAGATTCGCCTCAGGCGGCGGCACCTCGGATTCCGCCTGCGCAAGGCGAGGGTGCTCGGTGGCGTGCCGGTGCCGGTCGGAGCCGTGGAGATCCTGATCCGGGAGCTCGCCGACGATGGTGCAACCGTGTTTCGCGGAGAAGGTATTGTCGTCCTGGACCTCAGGCGCTGGATCCCGCCCGAGCTCGAGGTGTCGGTACTCACGGTCCAGGCCACCGAGGGCGCGCTCCACCTGTGGCTCGGCCCGGGCGCCCTGCGGGATCTTCCGAGGCGGTCCCATCCGGTCTTGACGGCTGGCGCCGACCACCCCGGAACGGACTGAAAGACAAAGGGAAACCCTTGACAGCGGGAAGCAGGTTGGGTAGAGTCTTTTTCCCCTGTGTCCACGGGGTCTGCTCACGAGGATGCGAACGATGCGAAGCTATGTTCCGAAACCGGATGATATCTCGCGCGACTGGCTGGTGGTCGACGCGTCCGAGCACGTGCTCGGGCGGTTGGCGAGCGAGACGGCGCGGCTCCTGCGCGGCAAGCACAAGCCCGACTTCACGCCTCACCTCGACACCGGAGACTTCGTCGTCGTGGTGAACGCCGAGAAGGTGCAGATCACCGGCCGCAAAGAAGAGCAAAAGAAGTACTACCGTCACTCTGGGAAGCCGGGCAGCCTCAAGGTGGAGACGCTGAGAGAGCGGCGCGACAAGCACCCGGAGCGGGTGATCCGAGCGGCGGTCTGGGGCATGCTGCCGAAGAACCGCCTCGGTCGACAGCTGCTGAGGAAGCTCAAGGTGTACAGCGGTCCCGAGCATCCTCACCAGGCCCAGCAGCCCAAGATCCACACCTGGTGAGCTGAGAGGGGGAGCGCGTGGCTGAGATCCAGTACTACGGCACCGGGCGACGAAAGACGGCAGTCGCCAGGGTGTACCTGCGGCCCGGGAGCGGGAATGTCGTTGTCAATCATCGTGACTTCGACGAGTTCTTCCCGAATCAGGTCCTCAAGATGATCATTCGTCAACCGCTGCTGTTGACCGAGACCGCCGACAAGTTCGACATCCTCGTGAACGTCACGGGCGGCGGTTCGGCGGGCCAGGCGGGAGCGATTCGACACGGCATCGCCCGAGCGCTGCTCGAGTACAACGGCGAGCTCCGACCGCGTCTCAAGGCCGCCGGTTTCCTGACCCGGGACCCGCGGAAGGTGGAGCGCAAAAAGTACGGCCAACCCAAGGCGCGCAAGCGGTTCCAGTTCTCCAAGAGGTAGAGGAGAGAAATCTGTGGCGAACATCCAGATGAAGGAGTTGCTCGAGGCTGGCGTTCACTTCGGCCACCAGACTCGGCGCTGGAACCCGAAGATGAAACCGTACATCTTCGGCAAGCGCAACGGTATTCACATCGTCGACCTGCAGAAGACGCTGCACCACTTCGACGAGGCTGCCGAGTTCGTGCGTGACCTCGCCGCCAACGGGCGCAACATCCTGTTTGTCGGCACCAAGCGTCAGGCACAGGATGCGATCCGCGAAGAGGCGATGCGCTGCGGAATGTTCTATGTCAACCACCGGTGGCTCGGTGGCACCATGACGAACTTCCGCACCATCCGTAAATCGATCGACCGATTCAAGGAGATCGAGGGGACGCTCGCAAACGAGGAGGCACACCTCACGAAGAAGGAGCGGATCAAGCTCGAGCGCCAACGCCGCAAGATGGAGCGGGCCCTCGGTGGCATCAAGGACATGGAGGATCTGCCCGACGTCCTGTTCGTCATCGACACCGTGCACGAGCACATCGCGGTGCGGGAGGCAAACCGACTCGGGATCCCGGTGGTCGCGGTGGTCGACACCAACTGTGACCCGGAGGAGGTCGACTTCCCGATTCCCGGCAACGACGACGCCATCCGCGCGATACGGCTGTTCAGCGCACGGGTTGCCGACAACGTGCTTGAGGGGTTGAATCTGGCCGACGAGCGGTTCGTCGGGAAATCTGAAGCCGACGAAGCCGGCGCCGAAGACCAAGCTGGCGATGCGGGAGCCGAGACCGGGGTAGAGCTTCCGGTCGAGGCTGAGGCTCCGGTCGAAGTTGAGGCTCCAGTCGAGGCTGAGGCTCCGGTCGAGGCTGAGGCTCCAGTCGAGGCTGAGGCCCCAGTTGAGGCTGAGGCCCCAGTTGAGGCTGAGGCCCCAGTCGAAGCGGAAGTGGCCGACACGCGCTCGCTCGAAGAGCCGAAGGCGGCCGAGCCGGAGGCCGAGCCCTCATCCGATGCGGCCGACGAGTCGGCATCAAGCGATGCGCACGAGATCGAGACCCAAAAGGCGAAGCCGGCGAAGAAGCCCGTCGAGGACACACCGCCACCTGCGGCGGAGGATCCAGAAGAGGCAGCCGCCACACCGGCCGAATCCGAGAGTGAACCCGACGAGCAGACGACCGACGCGTGAGGAGCCCTGAGGGACAGAACACGGGGGCCAGGCGCACCGAGCACCTGGCCCCCGTTTTGAAAAGAGGAGCAACATGGGGATCTCAGCAGCAGACGTGAAACAACTGCGCGACCGCACCGGCGCCGGCATGATGGACTGCAAGCGGGCCCTCACCGAGGCGGGCGGGGACATGGACGAAGCCGTCAAGATCCTCCGCACCCAGGGGCTGGCGGCCGCCTCCAAGAAGTCGCACCGCGCCGCCAGCGAGGGCGCGGTGGTGGTGATTGGCGATGGCGCCAAGATGGTGGTATTGGAGCTCAACTGTGAAACCGACTTCGTGGCCCGCAACCCGAAGTTCCAGGAGTTTGCGAATGCGCTCGCCGAGCAGGTGCGCAACGCCGACGTGGACAGCGTGGAGGAGTTGCTGTCGCAGCCGTTCTCGGGTGATGCCCAGCACACGGTGGAGGAGGCGATTTCACAGCTGATCGCGACCATCGGCGAGAACATCGTGCTCTCGCGAGTGGCGGTGGCCGAGGCCGCACCCGGCAATCATCTGTCGAGTTACGTCCACGGTAACGGCAAGATCGGTGTCGTTGTCGAGGGGTCGAGCGCGGCGACCGAGGAGGCGCTCCATGATGTCGCGCTTCACGTGGCGGCGTCGGAGCCCCGGTTCACCACGCGCGACGAGGTGACCGACAAGGTGCTGCAGGTCGAGCGCGATATCGCGCTGAAACAGGCGATCGACCAGGGCAAGCCCGAGCACATCGCCGAGAAGATCGTTGCCGGAAAGATGGAGAAGTTCTTCGAACAGGAGGTGCTGCTCGAGCAGCCGTTCGCCAAGGACACCTCCATGTCCGTGGCACAATACCTGCGGAACGTCGGTGGTGACGATGCCACGGTCGCGCGCTTCGTTCGGTTCAAGCTCGGTGAGGTGGCCGGCTCGTAACGACGGAACAACGATGGAGTCCAAACCCCGTTTCCGAAGGATCCTGCTCAAGCTCTCGGGAGAGGCCCTGATGGGGTCGCAACCGTTCGGCATCGAGCCGGCGGTCGTTCGCACCATTGCCGGTGAGCTGGCTCCTGTCCACGAACTCGGAGTCCAGATCGCGGTCGTGGTGGGCGGCGGCAACATCATCCGAGGCGTCTCGGCCCACGAGCAGGGGATCGATCGCATCACCGGCGACTCGATGGGGATGCTGGCGACCGTCATCAACGCACTTGCGTTGTCGTCGGCGATCGAGCAGGACGGTCTGGAAACCCGAGTACAAACGGCGATCGAGATGAACCAGGTCGCCGAGCCGTTCATTCGCAGGCGTGCGATTCGGCACCTGGAGAAGGACCGCATCGTGCTCTTCGCGGGCGGCACCGGGAGCCCGTTCTTCACCACCGACTCGGCCGCCGCGCTGCGGGCGAACGAGATCCAGGCCGAGCTGCTGGTCAAGGCGACCAAGGTGGACGGGGTGTACTCGGCCGACCCGATGCGTGACGCCTCGGCGGAGCTCATCCCGCGGCTCAGCTACCAGGATGTGCTGAAACGGGAGCTCAAGGTCGTCGACGGGGCCGCGATTTCGCTCTGCATGGAGAGCAAGATCCCCGTCCAGATCGTCAACATCTCCCGTCCGGACGTGCTCATGAGGGTGGTGCTCGGCGAGCCGGAGGGATCGTGGATCGGCCCGGAGGAGGCGATATGAAAGAGGTGCTGAAGGACCACGAATCGCGGATGGCGAACGCGGTCGAGGCGTTCAGGGATGAGCTCGCCCGGCTGCGCACCGGTCGTGCATCGCTGGCCTTGGTCGACGGGATCATGGTCGAGTATTACGGGACGCTGACGCCGATCAATCAGGTGGCTTCGCTGTCGGTGCCCGATCCCACCACGATCACGATCGCTCCCTGGGAACCGAACGTGCTGGCCGACGTGGAGAAGGCGTTGCTCAAGTCGAACCTCGGGCTGACGCCGAACAACGACGGCAAGGTGATCCGGCTGACGATTCCTGCGCTCACCGAGGAGCGGCGTAGGTCGCTGGTCAAGATCGCGCATGATGACGCCGAACAGGCGCGCAACGTCATACGGCAGGTTCGGCGCGACGGCAACGACCAGATCAAGAAGCTGGAGAAGGACAAGACGATCTCCGAGGACCAGATGCACGACGGTCTCGAGAGCATCCAGAAGCTCACCGACGCCTACGTGGGCAAGATCAACGAGATCCTGGAGCACAAGGAGAAGGAGATCATGGAGGTGTAGCCTCCCCCCCTCTCCCTCCCGGATGCAAGATCCAAGATCCAAGATGCAAGATCCCCCGCCCGCCCGGGAACAAGGAACAAGGCCCCCCTTCCTGCGTCCGCGTCCGTGTCCGATCACGGATGCAACGGAAGCCTCTCGTTCGGTAAGGCCGGCGTAGCTTCGACGCGGCCACTCCCCGAGGCGCTCCCCGTGGGAGCCCGGTACAGAATTTCGAGACCCCGTTGCCACGCGATCCCCCGGAGATCGTGGATCTCGAAATCCTGTACCCGGCACCCCGCAGGAGGCGAGAGAGCGGCACCACGCAGTTGAACAAGCCAATGAGCGGGCGCGGTGCCAGGCACCCGGTCGAACGTTGCGGGGAGAACACCGACGCGACACCAAAGCGCGTGCCAGGCACCCGATCGAGCGCACAGGCATGGACAACCGACTCCAGCCACAGGGTGCCTGGTACGCACACGCCCGCATCGACTCCAGAGAAAGACTAGAATGAAGCCGTGCCTCACGACGAAAAACCCAAGCACGATGCGGAACCCGGCGGTCTCGACGCATCCTCGCCGACCCTGACCGAGGGGCCGGAGGCGGCGACCGAGGGGTTCGGCGCCGGTGATTTCGTCCTCGCGGTAGGGAAGAACCTCGGCGGCCGCTACCAGGTGGTGGGTCGGCTCGGGGCCGGCGGCATGGGCGAGGTGTGGTGCGCCTTCGACCTCAAGCTCCGGGTCGAGGTCGCGCTCAAGACCCTCCGCGAGGGTCTCTTCAAGGACGAAAAGGGGCTCGAGATGCTGCGGCAGGAGGTGCGATCCGCGCGCGAGGTGGTGTCGCCCAACGTGTGCCGCATCTTCGACCTGGTGGAGGCGGACGGCCGCGAGCTGGTGTCGATGGAGTACGTGGACGGGCAGACGCTACTTGCGGTGCTGCAGGAGAGCGGGCCGCTCGAGCTCAAGGAGGCGCAGGACATCGCGTCGCAGTTCCTGGCCGGGCTGGAGGCGATCCACCGCGCGGGGCTGGTGCACCGCGACGTCAAGCCGGAGAACATCATGCTGACCCGGGCAGGGCGTGTGGTGCTGATGGACTTCGGGCTCGTGCGGGGGGAGGACAGCGGCGCCGGTACGGTGGCGGGCACGCCGGCGTACATGGCGCCGGAGCAGGCAGCCGGGCTCAAGGTCGACGCACGGGCCGACGTGTACTCGGCGGGCGTGGTGCTGGCCGAGATGGTGAGCCCCGAAGGCATCAAGAGTCTGGAGTCGAGGAAGAGCCTCTGGGAGGGGGTGCGCTCCGAGCCGGCGAGGCTGCCGGACTCGCCGTGGGCGCCGGTGCTGAAGAAGGCGGTCGCCAAGGAGCCGGAACAGCGGTACAACTCGGCGCACACCCTGACACGGGCGCTGGAGGATGTGACGCTTCGCGTCGAGGGTGCCGAGGATCTCCGCCCCTACCCTGGTCTTGCCTCGTTCACCGAAGAGGACGCCGAGTACTTCTTCGGCCGCGAGGCCGAGGTCGAGACTTCGTGGCGGCGCCTCGAGGGGGCCCACCTGCTCGCGATTGTTGGCCCTTCGGGGGCAGGTAAAACCTCGTTCATCGCGGCGGGCCTGGTTCCGAACGCGCCGGTGGACTGGGCAATCGTACGTTGCACCCCCGGAAACACTGCGATCTCCTCCCTCGCCAGGGTGATGGCCCGCGAGATGGCAGGCGACGCGGACGCCATGGAGCTCGCGGTCGGCTTCGACGACCTCGATGCCGCGGTGGAGCTGTTTTCACTCTGGCGACGCCGCCAAGACCACGCGTTGTTGGTCGTCGATCAGTTCGAGGAACTTTTCACACTCAACTCGCAAGACGAGCAAGCACGCTTCGCTGAACTGATCGGTCGGCTCGCCCTCGAGGCCGACGTCCGCGTGCTGCTTTCAATGCGTGACGACTTTCTGATGGAATGCAGGGGCCACGACGCGCTGGTGCCGGTCTTCGGATCCCTGACTCCCCTGATGCCGCCCACCGGCCCCGCCCTCCGACGCGCCGTGGTCCAGCCTGCCACGAAGTGCGGCTACCGGTTCGAGGACGAAGGGCTCGTGGAGGAGATGCTGGCCGAGGTGGAGGGGGAGCGGGGCGCACTCCCACTGCTGGCATTCGCCATGGCCCGGCTTTGGGAGAAGCGAGACCGTCAGAACGGCCTGCTCAGCCGGGAGGCGTTCCACGACATAGGCGGCGTGGGCGGTGCGCTGGCGCGGCACGCCGAGGAGACTATCGACTGCATCGGGCTGGATCGGGTGCCGGTGGTACTTGAGCTGTTCCGCAACCTGGTCACCGCCGAGGGCACGCGCGCGGTTCGCGGGTGGGACGAGCTGCTGTCGGTGTTCCAGGATTCTCAGCGAGGATTACCCGAGGAGGTCCTGCGAGAGCTGATCGACGCCCGGCTGCTCACCTCATACGAGGTCCAGGAGGAAGACCGGGAGCCGACGCGGCGAGTCGAGATCATCCACGAGTCGCTGCTTGCGGCCTGGCCGCGGTTGGTGCGCTGGCAGACGCAGGATGCTGACGCGGCCCAGCTGCGCGATCAGCTCCGCCAGGCGGCAAAGACATGGGACGAGCATGACCGCCCGACCGACTTGCTCTGGACCGGCACGGCCTATCGCGAGTACGCCGTGTGGCGTGAACGCTTCCCGGGCGGGCTGACCGGGCTCGAGGAGCAGTTCGTCCACGCCATGACCACGCACGCGAAGAGGCGCAGGCGACGGCGGGGGCTCGCCGTCGCCGCAGCATTCGTCGCCCTCCTTGCCGTGCTGGCGGTGGTCGGAATGTCCCGTCAGCAGGCACTCGCCGAGGCCAACCGCGCCGAGGCGGCCAAGCTGCTGGCGATAGGGCAGACTCGTCTCGACGAGGATCCCACCGAGGCCCTGGCCTTCACCACTGCGAGCCTCGAGCTCGCGGATACGGAGGAGGCCAGGATTTTCGCACTGAGAACGCTGTGGGCAGGGCCGCCGGCGCTGATGCTGGATCTTTTGGGCCCCGGTCTATCTGACCGATTTGCAGTGCCCACCTTCAGCCCTGACGGCCGCTGGCTCGCCCTCGGGGGACTTGTCCACGATCAGGTGCTCGTCTGGAGCGAAGGCGGGGGGCAACCGACTGTCCTCGGTGGCCACTCCACTTCGACAAATAGTGCGATTCCGTGCGGCTGGAGTCGGGACGGGCTACTCGTTACCGGCCACTTCACCGAGGGTCGTGTGCGAGTGTGGACCATGCCGGAGGGCAAGTTGGTCCGAGAAATCGATCTCGGAGGCAACGCCGTCTGGCAAGTAGGCGAGAGCCACCTTTTCGCCGAAGTCTTCGACACCGGTCCCGATACCGACACCCAAATCCACCATCTGCGATCCTGGGAGCTGCGTGATGGCGAGCCAATCGAGCTCGGCGAGATCGATAGAGAGGAGCTCGGGCTCGGAGATCTCGCCTCGAGAGTGCGGGGCGCGTCGTACAGTGCGTACGACCCTACCGGCAAATCATGGCTGTATTCCAGCGGTAACAGAGTGTTCTCTCGCCCGCTGCCAGTCGGTCTGGTGCCCACGGATATACTCATTACCCGCCACTCGTCGCCAGACGCGTGGATCACTCATTGGAGGAGACCTGAGGGGCTGTACTCGAGCGACAGTGGGGGCGAGGTGACGCTTTGGACCTTGGCGGACGACGCATTGACGCCGGGGCGGTTGCTCCGTACGCCCGAGAATGTAGACGTCCGGCTGCTGCCGGATCCATCTGGACGGTGGGCGGTTGAGAAACCGTTAGCCCGCGATGGGCGGGTACTCCTGTGGGACCTCGACGGATTGGGAGCTGCACGCCCGTGGCCGCTGAGACGCAGCGGCAGCTGGTACTACTCGCACGTCGACTTTCACC
>JBFELO010000081.1:0-21514 GCA_041552055.1 Candidatus Sulfomarinibacteraceae bacterium
GATTATCCCGAGCGAAGCGAGGGGCCCCCTCAGGACGCCGTTCGTCACGCGCCGGCTTTGCCGGCTGGTCTCACGGCGCCGTCCCGGCGCGCCAGTTCCCCCTCCCTCCCAGATGCCAGATGCCGGACCTGTCACGGCGTCTCGTGACGGCGTAGCCGTAGGCGAAGCCGCATCCCCCACCCGACCAGCCTTTACGAATTCAGCATTTCTCGGCGACCGATATGCCACAATCATCAGGGTGCGGAACACGGGGTCGGAGGAAACACCATGTCTTACGAACCACTGCAGATCTAACCCTCAACCAAGGTGGCGCAGCTACTCGACGCCTATCCCGAGCTCGAAGAGGTTTTGATCCGGATGGCTCTTCCGTTCAAGAAGCTCAAGAATCCGATCCTGCGCACCAGTGTGGCACGAGTGGCCACGCTTCAGCAGGCGGCGATTGCCGGGCGTCTCGATGTGGCGTACATGATCGATCAGTTGCGACGGGCGGTCGTCCAGACACCACTCGAGGCAACGGAGACTCCTTCAGTGGAGGATTACCTCGGTACCGCTCTGGATTGGTTCGATGTGAGTTGCGTGGCCGCCTCGATTGACGATCGTGCCGGTGACTCGGATGAGATGGCGATCACCCGAATCGTCAAAGCCCTGAAGTACCTGACCGAGCACGACGCAATCGAGTTGACGACCACGTTCCTGCCCGCCCCGGGCATCGACGTGGGGCGAGGAGCAAAGGCCTTCGCACTTGGACGGTGCAGGAGCAGGACGATCTGTACAAGACCTACTTCACCCGCTCAAACTGAGGATCTGCCCACACTGCGTGCCCGGCGACCATGACAAAACTTCAGCCCCGGTTTTCGATTCGGTCGACTCCGGAACCCGACGCTCAGACCGTCTCGAGGTACTTGTGGACCAGGCTGACCGCCACGGCGCCCTGGCCCACGGCCGACGCGACCCGTCTGACCACACCGTGGCGCACGTCGCCCGCGGCGAAGATACCCGGCACGCTCGTTTCCATCAAGAACGGGTCGCGCCTCGGCTTCCAGTTCCTCGGCCGGCGTCCGTCGCGGATCAGGTCCTGCCCGGTGTAAACGAATCCAGCCTCGTCGAGCTCGACCACATCCTTGACGATGTCGGTGTGGGGCACGGCGCCGATGAAGATGAACATCGCGTCGGCAGCCAGCGTCTCGGTGTCACCGGTCTCGTTGTTCTTGATGGTGATGGCCTCGAGATGGTCGCTGCCCGCCGCGGCAGCCACCTCGGTGTTCACCAGCACGGAGATGTTCTCCGTTCCATCGATCTGATCGATCAGGTATTGGGACATGGTCTCGCGCAGCGAGTCCCGTCGGACGAGCATCGTGACCTGGCTGGCAAACCGTGACAGGAACATCGCACCCTGGCCGGCCGAGTTGGCGCCGCCGATCACGAACACCTTCTTGTTCTTGTAGTGAACCGCCTCAGACGTCGCTGCCCCGTAGTACACAGAACCCCCGACGAAGGGCTCGATGCCCGGTACGTCGAGCTCTCGGACCTTGACACCGGTCGAGATCAGGAGGGCGTGACAGCTCAGCTCGCTGCCGTCGTCCAGAGTCACGTACCGGTAGGGACCTTCGACCCGCAGCCCGGTGACCTCCCGAGCAGTCAGGATCTCGGCTCCGAGGCGCTGCGCCTGGGTCGTCGCTCGCCGCGTCAGGTCCGCACCACTGATTCCCTGCGGAAAGCCCAGGTAATTCTCGATCCGGGCGCTGGTGCCGGCCTGTCCCCCTGCCGCCTCCTTCTCGATCACGACCGTTCGCAACCCCTCGGACGCCCCGTAGACGGCGCCGCCCAACCCTGCCGGTCCGGCACCGATGATCACGAGATCGTAAAACGGTTGCCGGGCGTGGGTCGTCATACCCACCTTGTCGGCCAGCGCGCTGAGGTCCGGATCTACCAGAGTGCTGCCGTCCGGGAAGAACACCGTCGGCAGCCGCGGGCGCTCTTCAGAGGTCGATTCGACGAGCTCTCTCGCCTGTGCATCTCTCTCGATATCCAACCACTGGTACGGGATCTGGCTGCGGGCGAGGAACTCCTTGACAACGTGGGAGCTCGCCGACCACAGGGTTCCAGCCACGCGAATGCCGTCGTACGGCACCGGCACGGTGGCCAGCCAGTCGCTCAACAGGTCATCCAGCACCGGATACAGACGTTCCTCGGGTGGGTCCCAGGGTTTCATGAGGTAGTAATCGAGATCGATCTCGTTGATGCTGGAGATCGCGGCATCGGTGTCGGCGTAGGCGGTGAGCAGCACCTTGCGGGCCTCCGGAAAGAGCTTGATCGCCTCCTCCAGAAACTCGACCCCACTCATGGCAGGCATCCGTTGGTCGGCCAGGAACAGCGCAACCGGTGCGTTCCGTCGCTTGAACTCGCGCACCGCCTCCAACGCGTCGATCCCCGAGCTCGCCTTCACGATCCGATAGTCGCTCTGATAGTGCGCCTGCAGATCCCTCGCGATTGCGTTGAGCACGTGCGGCTCGTCATCGATCGTCATGATGATTGGCTTGGCCATCTCCTCGCCTCCGTCGTTCCCGACATCACTCAATGGGACTGGAGTCAATCGGAAGGCGAACCGAAAAACAGGTTCTGCCAGGCTCCGATGCCACCGTGATCTCCCCACGGTGTTTTTGGACAACGAGGTTGCGGCTGATATTCAACCCCAGGCCCGTACCCTCTCCAGGTCCCTTGGTCGTGAAGAAGGGATCGAAGATCATCGTCTGCAGCTCGGCCGGGATTCCCGGGCCATCATCCTCGATCTCGACGGTCACCCAGGGATCTCCCCAGCGAGTCCGCACGATAAGGGTGCCCTCGCCATCCATGGCGTCGATGGCGTTGTCGATGATGTTCGTCCACACCTGATTCAACTCGCTCGCGTACGCCTCGATCATAGGCAAATCCTCGGCATACTCCCGGACCACGGTGATGCCGCTCTTCAGCTTGTTGTGGAGAATGATCAGTGTGTTTTCCAGACCCTCGCGCACATCCACCAGCTGAACCGGCGCCTGGTCCATGTACGTGTAGGTCTTGAGAGCCTTGACGAGCTCGACGATACGACCGGTCCCGAGACCGATCTCGCCGACGAGGCTGTAGATCGCGTACTTGAAACTCAGCCAGTCGATCACCACCGCGAGCTGCGGCGGGGTGAAGACCTTGGCCAGGGCCTCGAGGTCGCGCTGATCGTAGCCGAGGCTGACGAGGGCCGGCACCACCTCGCCGGCGGTATCGATTTTTCGCTCGTCCAGCCATCGTTCGAGGGCGTCTTCTCTGTCGGCGCGTGCCAGGGCATTCAGATCGGCCGGCTTCCGGCCGCGCTCCTTGGCGATCCGATCGAGCTCCAGCACTCGATCCACCTGCCCCTTTTCGAGCTTCAGCTCGGCCATCCTCAGCTGGACGCTTTGCCATTTCGAGAACGTCGCCTGCAGCTGCGCGGCGCCTCGTTGGGCGGCAGCGGCGGGGTTGTTCAACTCGTGGGCCATGCCGGCGCTGAGCCTGCCCAAGGAGGCCATCTTTTCCTGGATGATGAGCTGGTTGTGCATCTCGTTGAGCTGGTTCAGGGTCTCTTCGAGCATCTCGTTCTTCCGTTTCATCTCCTCCGTTCTTTCGCGTAGCGCCTGCTCGCTCTGACGGAGGGCTTCCTCCGCCCGTTTGCGCTCGCCGATATCGCGGATGATGCCCGTGTAATAGCGTTCGTCACGAACCGTCCAGGTCGACAGGGAGAGCTCGATCGGCACCTCCTCACCGCTCTTCGTGCGCGCGGCCAGCTCGACCGTGCTTCCGATCACATGGCCTTCGCCGGTATCCGTGTACCGCGCCATCCCGTTGCGGTGCGCCTCGTGAAACCGATCGGGGATGATCAGCTCGAGGCGCTGGCCGACCGCCTCCTCCTCGGTGTAACCGAGAATGGTCGTGGCGGCCTTGTTCCAGCTGACGATCTCGCCCACGTGGTCGGCCGATATGATCGCGTCGATCGCCGACTCGGTGACCGAGCGGAACTTCTGCTCGGCCTGTTTTCGCTCGCTGATGTCGCGGATGATCCCGGTGTAGTAACGCGTGTCGTCCAGGAACCAGGTGGCCAGCGACAGCTCGACCGGAAACTCGGATCCATCTTTTCTCACCGCGGCCAGCTCGACCGTCTTGCCGATGACATGGCTCGGCCCTCCCGAGCTCACCCTGTGCACGCCCTCCTGATGGGCCTTGCGGAAGCGCTCGGGGATGATCAGCTCGATGGGCTCGCCGATCACCTCGTCCTCGCTGAAGCCGAACAGTGCCGTGGCCGCGCTGTTCCACGACCGGATCCTGCCCTCGGCATCGCCGGAGATGATCGCGTCGATCGCCGACTCCATGACCGACCGAAACTTCGCCTCCGATTCGCGCAGGGCCATACGCACCTTCGAGACCGTGACCTGGCGCTCGACCCGCGCCAAAACCTCGTGCGTGTCGAACGGCTTGGCGATCAGGTCGTCTCCCGACTCGAGGCCTTTGACCCGGGCCTCGGCGTCGTCGAACGTGGTCATGAAGATCACCGGAACGTCGAGCGCATGCCGGCTCTCCTTGAAGGCTTCGTGAAGCTTGAATGGGTCGATGTCCTGCAGATGGGCATCCAGCAGCACCAGGTTGGGCTCGGCGTCGACAATCGCCTGGAGGGCGCCCGCACCACCGATCGCCCAATCCACAGTGTACCCGTGGCTCTGCAGGAGATCTTGCAGCGTGGCGGCGCTGGAAGAATCATCTTCGATTATGAAGACATGTCCGCGATCGGACAAAGGCCACCTCCCTGACGTCGCTCGCTGCGTTGTGTTGAGGGAATTCTACATCGCTCGGCCAACAACGGACACTCGGGTTTTGTTTCATCGATCGAACGGATGTCGCTGTTGAGCGTCGACATGAAGCCCGCACATCCCGCCGAATCCCGTCGCGAGGGCGGCGGCAGATCCCCATTGACGAGGAATAGGAATCCCCAGTTGTCAGTTCCTGAAACGGTCAGTAACGCGCTATTCGAACAACCGAAACCCCCAAAGAAGAGCGTTGTGTGTCGGCACGACAATGATGAGAGCAGGACTTCCATGAACAGGCGTGCAGTTCTCAAAGCCGGCGCGGCAACGGTTGCTGCCGCTGCCGTTCCGCCCGGTATCGCCGATGCCGGCGAAAACGACAAGTATGCGCCACCGGCGGAACCGGCGCTCCCGCCTTCGACCATGAAGCTCAATTTGCAGCGGACGGCCCTCGTGGAACCGATCCTCAGATCGATTTTCTCAGTCCGAAGGGCGTCACCTGGGGGGTCGTTGGCGAAAGCGTCCAGGAGCTCAATACGGTGGAGAACATCGACCGTCTGTTCGCCGCCGCCAAGAAGGCCGGCATCGTCGTGGCTATCTCTCCTCATGATTACTACCCGACTGACAAAGGGTGGAAGTTCGAGGGGGCCCTCGAGAAGCTCATGCATAAGATCGGCATGTTCAATCGGGAGGGCCCGTATACGATGGAAGGTTTCAGGGACTCGGAAGCGGACTTCATGCCGCAGCACAAAAAGTACATCCACGACGGCAAGACGATCGTCTTGTCCCCGCACGAGGTGAATGGACCCGAGGCCAACGACCTGGTCTTGCAGCTTCGGAAAAATGGCGTGGATCAGGTGATCCTCGCCGGCATGTCGGCAAATCTCTGTCTCGAGGCGCATCTGCGCGAACTCCTCGAGCAGGGCTTCGAAGTCGCGGTCGTCAAGGACGCCACGACCGCCGCCAGAATTCCCAAAAGTGATGGATACCTCGCAGCGATCATCAACTTCCGCTATATGGCCAATGCGGTGTGGACAACCGCCGATGCGGTGAAGAACCTGGCTGCCTAGCAGCCTGTTGGGCATAGCCCAAAGGCTGCTACGATGGTGGAAACGGGTTCTCCCACGGGACATCGTAGGTGTCGGTCAGCATATTCATCATGACGCTGAAAAAACCAACGGCGAGGAGCTCGTCGATCTCGCTCTCCGAGAACCCCTCGTCTCTGAGCTGATCTTCAAAACCCCAGCCCGACTCGTCCACGCTCTTGGGATGGAGCGATGCGCGGGAGATGATGTCGATCGCAACCGGAAACGAGGGTGGTAGGTTGGCGGTACACGCACCTCCCGAGAGGGCGACCAGGTCGTCGTAGGTCAGTGTGGGATCGAGATTCAGCGCCGCATGGCCGTGCAGCGCCGTGCAGTACTGATTCCCGGCAGTGATCGAGATCTTGAACAGGATCAGCTGTTTCAGCAGTGCCGGAATCTCGCCTTCGATCACCGTCCCCTTGAGCATCGACCAAACCGCTCGCAGTACGTGTGGGTTGTGGCCAAGCGCTTTGAGAAAGTTGAGAACTGAGGGTGAGCCCATCGTGGCCATGATCTCATCGTAGATGCTGCGGACGTCGGATGACGTGTCCTCGTACTCGACCAGTGTTTTACGTTTCACGGTTCTCCTCGTTCATCGATCCAAGCGGACCAGGGTGCGCGATCGGTGTGTGCCTCTCGCCCACACCGTTCCCAGGTACCCGTGCGCCACGTCGATGGCCGCCGATCCCCGTACGGCTGCCGAGGCCGATCGACAAACGACTCCAAGCCGCACTTCTTCGGCAGCAGAGATTCTCGGCACTCTGGTCTCCTCGAGATGGCGTTCGCTGCTAATTGCCAACACGTGCCGAGCCCGCATTATTCTTGCATCTTCGTCGCAAGGCCGCACTGCCGTGAGGATCTGCCGCCGCAGCAGGAGGCCTGTGATGCCTCCGGGTCAGGACGGTTCCGTCAGGACCTCATCATCCTCGACGATCATTGATGGCTGCTCGGTGATTGGCAGCTTGACCACAAAGCGCGTCTCTCCCGGCCTCGAATTGACCGAGATTTGCCCGCGGTGCTTCTCCACCACAATGCCGTGGCTGACACTGAGCCCCAGGCCCGTGCCCTCTCCCGGGGCTCTGGTTGTGTAGAACGGATCGAAGATCTTCTCCTGCGCCTCGATTGGGATCCCTGGTCCATTGTCGGCAACCTCGACGACGACCCATTCGTCGTCCCGGTACGCTTTCAGTTCGAGCGCGCCCTTGCCACCCATGGCACTGATCGCGTTGTCGATGAGGTTGGTCCAGACCTGGTTGAGCTCACTGCCGTAGCCCTGAATGCGAGGCAGAGGGTCCGCGTAGTCGAGATCGACGTTGATCCCGTCTCGAAGCTCGCTGCTCAGCATGACAAGGGTGTCGTTGAGTCCCTCGCGCACGTCGACCAATTGAACGGGCGCCTGATCCATATAGGAATACCCCTTGAGGGCCTTGACGATCTGCGCGATTCGTCGCGCCCCGTGACCGATCTCATCGAGCAGGGTGTAAGCCTTGAACTTACTGCCAAAGTAGCCGATCACGATCGGAGTCACGGAAGGATCGAAGCTCTTGGCTAGATCTTCCAGCTCGGCGGCACACAGCCCCATCGCCACGAGCGTCGGGGCGTGCTCCCACGACTCTTTGATACCGTTCTGGTCGAGCCAGTCTTCCACCTCTTGTTCGAGATCGCTACGGGCAATTGAATCGAGCGAGGTCGTCTTCTTCGTTCGTTCCTCGACCTCCTTTTCGAGCTCCGCGATATGGTCGTGCTGTTCGCTCGAAAGACCCGCTTCGCCGAGCGCGAACTGCGCCCGTTCGAGTCGAGCGATCGAGGTCCTGAGTTGCTCAGCCCCGTGTCTGGCTACAGCCGCCGGGTTGTTGATCTCGTGAGCCATGCCGGCGCTCAGCCGACCCAGAGTCGCGAGCCTTTCGCTCTGACGCAACATGACTTCCTGCTGCAGGTATGCCAACTCCAGATCTCGGAGCTTCTGTTGCTCCCACAGCATGTGTATCTTGCGGTGGAAGAAACTGCACACCATCGAGAGGCACTTGGCATCGAGGTCGGTGAAGGGCTGACGCCGCTTGCAGAATGAAAAGAGAGCCTGAGTCTTGCCATGCTCGACCAGGGCGTTCACCGATATCTGTTCAATGTCGTCTTTTCGAAAATGATCTGGAAGGTGCTCCAGAGCGTCGCTCATCAATTCGCCGCACAGGACGATTGTCTTGCGGTCACGCCACAGCTCCACCTCAAAACTCGACAGAGCGGCCGGGGTTGTGCGCATGACATTCGCGCGACCTCGATAGCCGTCGACGACGATGGTTGTCGGTTCCGGGTCTTTGGTGTCCTCCGGATCACCGTCGAAGCAGATATAGCGCCAGGAGTAGATATCTACGATGTACTTGAGCCGGCGGGCCAAAACGTCACCAACGGACTCGATATCGCTCGCCACGTTGATCACGCCGGTCAGCTCGATGAGCGCCTCATATCGCGACACCTTCGAGAGGAGAACCTCCATCGAGGATCGCTGATTGGCCGAGTTGTCGCTCATCGAGATCTTCCCCGATGACTCCTCACCTCCGCACCACGCGTCGCCGATCCTGGCGGGCGAAACCTCCGTCCCGGAATCACCTCACACAGCGAGAACGGCGGGACTTGAATGTCGAGGTCGGAGGTCACCTTGTCGAGAAACACCCCAGCATCGTATCCAGCCTGGAGTCGGGGCGCAACACGACAGTGCGAAACGTGCCGCTACTCCCTGTGGGAGGTCTCCGGTAACATGCGTTCAAAACGACTCTCTCACCCTTTGCCCAGTGGGAGGTGGAACCATGAAGTCTGCATCCGAGATGCGTGCTGGACTGGTCGTCCGACTCGACGGAGAGCTGTACCGCGTGATCCACGCCGAGTACCACGCGGGCGGCGGCAAGATGCACGGCGCGATGCACGCCAAGCTGCGCGGCGTACGGTCGGATCGCGTGACCGAGCGACGGTTCCGCCAGGACGAACGGTTCGAAGAGGTTGAGCTCGCGCATCAGACGATGGAGTTCCTTTACGCGGATGGGGACTTCTGCGTCTTCATGCATCCGGAAACCTACGAGCAGATCAACTTGCCGAGGGAGATCCTGGGTCCGTACCTGCCGTACCTGGAGCCCAACCAGTCCTTGAATGTGGAGTTACTCGACGGACAGCCACTCCAGGTGGACTACCCGGAGACCGTGGAGCTCCACGTGGAGTCGACTCCGGAGCCGCTGCACATGGACGACGGCAGTGTGCCCAAGGACGCCACCCTCTCCAACGGCATGCAGGTTCAGGTTCCCCAATTCGTCAAAAAGGGCGACAAGGTGCGTATCGACGTCGAGACCGGGAAGTGCCTCGAGAGGGTCCGGTAGAGACGAGCCTTCGGGCGAGGCAGGTCGGCATCCAGTACACTGTGCGTGGAGACCAGAACCGGGAGTGAGGGCACCGCGATGGAGCCGACCGACCCCCAGGCCGATGTCCTGAACATCTTCGAGGAGATCCGCGAGGCGATGCTCAGCAATGACGCCGCCGTCCTCCGCAGACACGTGGCCGGCGACTATCGCGGCAGCGACGCCGGTGGCCACAGCCACGATCGCGCTCAGTACCTCGCCGCCTACGGACCGGGCGGCGTGACCCTCGAGACCTTCGACGTCTCCGAACTCGACACCACGGCCTGGACCGACACCGTGCTGGTCACCGGGATAGCGCTGATTCGCGGCGCCTATCAGGATCAGCGGTTCGAGCACCGGCTGCGATTCCTCGACGCCTACCGACATCGAGACGGAGCGTGGCAGCTGGTGGCCTCGAGCGCCACCGACGTCGTAGAGGGCTGACGTCCGGCAATCAGCGCCACGAGATGAAGTTGTCGAAATAAACCGACCCGGAGGTGCCGGTGGTGGTTCCGCCCACGGCACCCAGGCGCACAAACTCGATGCGGGCGGCGTCGTTGTCGAGGCCGCTGACTGTCTCGGGTGTGCCGTGGCTCACCGTGAGCGACGCTGTCGCACTCGACGACGCCTCCCAGCTCAGCTGAATCGTGTTCCAACCTGGTAGAAACGCACTGCCGGAGGTGGAGATCGGCGTCCCCACGGCGTCCCTGACCTCCATCACGAAACCGTCTTCGACACTCACCGTCAGGCGCAGCTGCGGCATCCCATCGCCGTCGTAGGCAACGAAGAGGTCGAGCTCATCGCCGGATCCCAGGCTGAGGTCGTCCAGGTTGACGGAGAACTCGGCGTTGTAGGTGGCTTCGGAGTCTGGGGAATCGTCCTGGACGTAGGCCTCGTAGGGTACGGCGGGGTCGATTGATACGGCGGCCGAGCCGCCGGACTCGACGTGGAACCCATCCAGCAGCGCGACCTGGGTGCACGCCGTCAGGGTCAGCCGGCCATCGGCGACGACGACGAGCCCGTCGCCGGCCGAGATGGCGCTGCAGCTCGCCACGTGCATCGGTTCCGACACGGTCATGCCGCGCAGCAGCACGTCGTGGTCCGAACCACAGGGCGGCGTGACGTCGACCTCCAGGCCGTACCCGCCCGTGCGTGCTGCAGCGGCCGAGACAGTCACGGCATCGGCACACGCGACCGGCCACTCGCCGGTTCCGCCCGATTCGAAGCCGTCGGCAAACATGGTCGGGACCTCGAAGTGACCGATCCAGATGTCGAGGCCCCGGAGAGCGTCACTCACGACGGCCGACACGTAGAGGTCGTCGTTCCTGCCGTTGACCACCCCGAGGCCGGTGTCGTACCCGCCGGCCGGTCCGTCCACCGTGGTCCAGGCCTGCAGCGCGAGGTCGGCGTCGAACCGAGCCAGCCAGACGTTCGATCCCCCCTCGGCCTCGGTGTAGACACCCGCGTGGTACAGGCGGCCCACTTCGTCCATGGTCATGCAATAGGCCACGTCCTCGCCGCTCACCGGTCCATCGATCGTGAAGTCGTCGAGCAGGTTCAGGTCCGTGTCGTACCTGGCCATCCAGATGTTGTAGCTTTCACCGGTCTCGATGATCGTGCCGGTGACGAACAACGTGCCCGCCCCGTCGAACACGATGCCGTAGCCCTTGTCCTCATCGGTCGTGGGTCCGGCGACGATGTCCTGATCCACGAACGTCAGGTCCGCCTCGAACTTGCCGATCCAGATGTCGTAGTCCGTCACCGCCTGGGTCATAGAGCCGCTCGCGAAGAGATTCCTCGCGTCATCGAAGGTCAGGAATCGCGCCTTGTCGGTGTCGTCGATGGGACCGTCCATGGTGATGCTGTCCTGCACGACCAGGTCGGTGTCGAAGATGGCGAGCCAGACGTTGGCCCCCTCCCCCGTCTCCCGGAGGGTGCCCGCGGCGTACAGATGCCCGGACACATCGTCGAACAGCAGGCCATACCCGTCGTCATCGCCCTTCTCCGAGCCGCCGATGGTGATGTCGTCCAGCAGCTCGAGACCGGAATCGAACTTCCCGAGCCAGATGTCATGGCCCTCGCCCGCCACGGTCATGTATCCGATCAGGTACAGATAGCCGTCCTGGTCGAACGCCATCGTGTACCCCTCGTCGTCGCCGTTGACCGCACCGTTCACCGTGATGCTGTCCTGGTACACGAGGTCTGCACTGTACTTGGCGAGCCAGATGTCCCTGCCCTGGCCCGGCACGGTCAGGTACCCGGCGACGTAGACAATCCCCAGAGCATCGACCGCGATTCCACGTGCCTCGTCGTTGAGCTCGTGTCCGCCGTCCACCGTCACGGAGTGCAGCAAATCAAACGAACCCCCTCCACCGGTGCTTGCGCCGCCCACACCTGTAGCTGCAAGCACCCCTGTCATGGCCACCAGCGAAACGAGGCGTCTCCGCGGCAACTCATCCTCCGCCCGCTACAGTCCAGGAAGATGTCTCGATGTCGAGAAAGGTAGCACGGCACGGGAGGTGACGCCGCCGAACGCGTGACCCAGGCGCGTGGCCGGCCCGGTCCTGGGCGATGACGATCGATCAGCCCCTGTCGGGCAGCTTTTCCATGCCGTGACGTCGGGCCTCGGCGGTCATCAGCCGGTCGAGCTCGGTCGTGACGTCGTCCGGCAGAGCCGACGGCGTGTAGGACGCGATCAGCCGTTCGACCTCGTTCGCGGCCCGCTGGCCGAGGCTGAGGCCGCCTTCGTCCAGCCAGCGCGAACGGTTGGCGCGGTTGACCACCGGCCCCGGGAAGGAGATCTCGTCCCTGAGGTGGCGTCGGGTGTGGTCGGCGATCAGCAGGTGCTTGTCCCGCAGGAGCTCCTCGAAGATCGGGCGCGACGGGAAGTCCTCGCGCGGCTCGATGCCGTTCACCAGGCGCTGCGTCATGCCGCAGATCTCGTTGTCGAGCACCAGCTTCTCGAGGCTCTGACAGCTCTCGAAGTCGAGCATCCCGGGGCCGGAGATGCTGTTGATGCCCGAGAGCGCGGCCAGGGTGGCGCCCATTGACGTCTCGAAGCCCGCCTGCGCGTCCAGCTGCTTGGCGTCACTCAGCGAGATGTAGGCCTGGGTCGGCATGCCGAGGTGCTTGCCGATTTCGCTGTAGGCACAGTCGATCATCTGGGTCTCGACCGCGCCCATCGGCGTGGTCTCGTAGCGGATGTCGAAGATCGCGGGTGAGCCGCCGTAGAGGACCGGCGCGCCCGGGCTGGCGAGCTGGCTGATGACCACACCACTCAGCGTCTCGGTGGTGTGCTGGATCAACGAACCGACGAGCGTGACCGGCGCCATGAATCCGGACAGCGGCATGGACACGAACTCCACCGGGATCCCGGCCCGGGCGCAGTCGACGACGTTCTGCGACGTGACGTCGCTCCACTTGATCGGCGAGGTCGGGCAGCACGAAAACACCGTGAGCGGTTTGGCCTCGAGCTCGTCCGCGGACCCTCGGACCGCGAGCTGGAGGTCGCGCATGATGTCAAACGCCTCGATGGTGAAGGCTCCGGTGACCACCGGCTTCTCGCAGTAGAGCAGGCCGAGAAACAGCCGGTAGCTATCCGAGATGTCCTCGGGAACGTCGGCGGGGATGAAAGCCGTGCTCTGTGCCTGGATGTGCTCCAGTCCGCTGACGACCTTGGCGTACCTGATGTAGTCGCCCGTGTGGGGCTTGCGCATCGTGCCCTGGTCGAGAATGTTGATCGCCGCCGAGCCCGGAGTGAAGTGCACGTTGTCGCCCGAGAAGTCGTGCGTTTGGTTGCCGAGCACGTCGTACAGCTTGAACCCGCTCGGCACCGACGACAGCGCCGTATCGATCAGCGCCTCGGTGAACCGGACATGCTGCGTTGCGAGATCCACCTCGGCGCCGTGGTCGCCGAGCAGCCCGAGCACCAGCTCGTTGTGGATCTCGACACCGATGGTGCAGAGCAGATCTCGGCCTTCGGCGATGATCCTGGCTTTGAGATCGTCCTCTAACAGCTTGAGAGTTGGACGCACGACTCTCCTCCGTAGCGACACTGGGGTTTTCGGGCGACGTCAGCGTACCATGCCTCGACACTCGAGGTCATGACCTGGACAGGTCGAGCTAGGCTCCGATGTCTGCCAGCACCTCGTCGACGCGAGCAAGACCCTCCAGAGTGCGCTCGATGTCGTAGCCGTACCCGAAACGGAGGCCGCGTCCGAGGCCGAGCATGTCGCCGGGCACGAGCAGGACCGATTTCTCCTCTCGGATGCGGTCCACCAGTGCCTTCGAATCGATCGGAAGATCGTACTCCGCGTAGACGATCGCTCCCGCCTCGGGCTGGACGAACCTGAACACGTCGCCGTGCGTCTGCAGCCACCCCTCCAGACGTGGCCACTGGCGGCTCAGGATCGCCCTGGTTCGCCCCAGGATCCACTCGCGCTTGTCGGGTTCCATCGCCACGGCCGCGAGTCGATCGGACACCATCCCCGGGGTGAGCGTCGTGTAGTCGTGGCGCAACCGGATCTCTCGGACCAGCTCGGGCGGAGAGATCGTCCACCCGATCCTGAGCCCCGGCAGGCCGAACGCCTTCGACAGCCCGGCCGTGACCACGGTCTTGTCGTAGTGCCCCCAGAACGAGGGCGAGGTCTCATCGGACCCGACCTCGGCGCCCCGGTAAACCTCGTCCACGACCAGCCACGCGTTCGCCCTGCGCGCAACATCGACCACCACCGACATCTCGCTCTCGGTCATGACGTGGCCGGTCGGGTTGTTCGGGTTGCATACCATGACGGCCTTCGTGTTCCCGGTCACGCACCGGTTCAGCTCATCAAGGTCGAGCGCCCACCGGTCACCCGAAGGCGTGAGGTGGAACACGTCGCTCCCGTCGCCGTAGTGGCGGCCGAGCCCCCAGCCCTGCATGTAGTTCGGCACCATGAAGGCGAGCCGATCACCGGGCTCGAGCAGCGCCCACAACGTGAGGTGGTTCGCCTCTGAGCCGCCGTTGACGACCGTGACGTTGTCGGCTGTCGCGCCCGGATACCAGGCCGCGATGCGCTCTCGGGTGAGGGCCGATCCCTCCGAGAGCGGGTAGGCGAGCTTGGTCGCCAACAGCTCGTCCGCACCGGCGTCGTCGTCCAACAGCTCGGCGATCGCCAGCGGCACCACGCCACTCTCGGACAGGTCGAAATCGACCTCGTGGAAGTGGAGCGACTGCATCCTCTCCATCTCGAACAGGTCGATGTCCACGGTGCACCTCCGCTGCTGGGATGTCTCAGGCTAGCACGCCGCCATCGCTCTGCTAATCTCGGATTCCGACCGGTCGAAGTGGACAACTCCCACGAAAGAGAAACGTATGCCACAGCAAAGAACTCTGCACATCGGCCTCCTGCTCACCATCGTCGCGTGCCTGACGCTGGCCGGGTGCGGCGGTGGCCACGCGCCTGCCAACCGGAGCGCCGATGTGTCGGCCGAGGTCGACGCGCTGTTCGAGCCGCTCACCGAGGGCGAGTCACCCGGCGCGGCCGTCATGGTCATCGAGCGCGGCCAGGTGCTCCACGTTGGCGGCTACGGCTACGCCGACCTCGAACGCCGGAACCCGATCACCCCCAAGACCGCCTTCCGGCTGGCGTCGGTGTCGAAGCAGTTCGCCGCCATGGCGATCATGATCCTGGCCGAACGGGGGCTGCTCGACTTCGACGACCCCATGATTCAGTACCTTCCGGAGCTCGCGCGGTTCGGTGATCGAATCGCGCTGCGCCACCTCCTCGTCCACACCAGCGGCCTGCCCGACTACTACGACGCCCTCGAGGCAGAGTCCGAGGGCGGCATGCCCGATACCGAGCAGGCGATGCGGTTCCTGGCGGGCTGGGGCGAGCCGCTGTTCCCGGCTGGGGAGCGCTACGAGTACAGCAACCCGGGGTACGACATGCTGGCGCTGGTGGTCGAGCGGGCTTCGGGGCAGACCTTCGGCCAGTTCGTCCAGGACAACATCTTCACGCCGCTGGGAATGAACGACAGCGTGGTGCACGACGGCTCGCAGGGTGCGATCCGCAACCGCGCCCTCGGGTATTCTCGATCGGAGTACTCGTTCGAGCTCGACGACGAGCACGTGCTCAACAACATCATAGGATCCGGAGGGATCTACTCCACCGTGGAAGATCTCCGCCTGTGGGACCAGGCCCTCTTCACCGAGAAGCTGGTGCAGCGCTCGACCCTCGACGAAGCGTGGTCGCCGGCGCGGCTCGCCGGCGGTGACGAGTACCCGTACGGGTTTGGCTGGCGTCTCGGCCGCTACGGCGGGCTCGGCCACCTCGTGGCGCACTCCGGCGGCTGGGTCGGTTTCAGCACGTTCGTCGTCCACTACCCGGAGCGCGAGTTCAGTGTGATCGTGCTGTCCAACCTCGGCGAGTTCGACGCCGAGGAGGCTGCTCATCACGTCACCGACATCTTCTTCCCGTCGACGTTGATCGCGGGCGCCACCGTGGTCGACGGCACCGGGCAACCCAGATTCACGGCCGATGTCCGCATCGAGGGCGACAGGATCGCGGCCGTCGGGGGCCTGGAGCCCTTGCGCGGGGAGCCGACCATAGACGCGGACGGTCTGGTGCTGGCGCCGGGGTTCGTCGACACCCACAGCCACGCCGACGGTGCGATCCTCGAACACCTCGACACGCTGGCAGCGGTCAGCCAGGGGATCAGCACGACCGTGGTCGGCCAGGACGGCGGTTCAGAGTACCCACTGCAGGAGTTTTTCGACCGCCTGGAGGCGACGCCGCCGGCGGTGAACGTAGCCTCGTACGTGGGCCACGGCACGCTGCGGGAACGGGTGATGGGCGACGACTTCGCGCGGACGGCCACGGCCGAGGAGATCGCTCGCATGGCGGCCCTGCTGACCGAGGAGATGCAGGCCGGCGCACTCGGGCTGAGCACAGGTCTGGAGTACGATCCCGGGATCTACTCGGCCCCCGAGGAGGTCGTGGAGCTGGCCCGCGTGGCCGCGTCCCGCGGCGGCAGATACATCAGCCACATCCGCAGCGAGGACCGACGGTTCTGGAAGGCGGTCGACGAGATCCTCGCCATCGGTCGTGAGGCCGACCTTCCGGTCCAGATCTCCCACATCAAGCTCGCTCTGAGGGATCTGCACGGTAAGACGGACCGGCTGCTCGGCACCCTCGATGACGCCCGGACGGCGGGGGTGGACGTAACCGCCGACATCTACCCCTACACCTACTGGCAATCGACCCTCACGGTGATGTTCCCGGACCGCGGTTTCGAGGATCGTGCCGCGGCGCTGTTCGCCGTCGAGGAGCTCGCCGCGCCCGAGGAGATGCTGATCCCGGTGTTCGAACCCGACCCCGGCCTGGCCGGCAAGACGCTCGCCGAGATCGCGACCGCACGCGGCACCGACCCGGCCACGACCCTGATCGACCTCATCCGTGAGGCCGAGGCCTGGCGCGACGCACAGGGGCCCGAAGCGGAGTACGATCGCGTCGAAAGTGTCATCGCGGTGAGCATGACCGAGCCCGACATCGAGCGCCTGATGGCCTGGTCCAGCACCAACTTCTGCACCGACGGAGGTCTGATGGGATCGCACCCGAGGGGGTTCGGCTCGTTCCCCCGCGTCCTGGGCCGATACGTGCGGGAGCGACAGATCCTGAGCCTGGAGGAGGCGATCCGCAAGATGACCGCGTTGGCGGCGTCCAACGTCGGACTGAACGAACGCGGACGCATCGAGCCGGGAGCGTTCGCCGACCTCGTGCTGTTCGATCCCGAGACCGTGCTCGACCGGGCGACCACCGAGGAGCCGCATCTGACCTCCGTGGGAATTGAAAAGGTTTGGGTCAACGGCCGCCTGGTCTACGAGGACGGTCGCCCGAGCGGGCGCAGACCGGGCAGCGTCCTCCGCCGCCAGCCGATCCTCTGAGGACCACGACATGCCGCAGATCTTCGACCTCGAGCGGCCGCCAGATCGACCGCACCAGGCGGCTCCCGGCCACCCGAGTTCCGTCCGCGGACGGTGGCAAGGCGGCTTCCAGCCTGTAAATCGTCGAACCGGACCGTGTTAGAGTTCGCAGCGTTACATGAGCAACTCTCCGGGCGTCCACCGGTCGATCGACCCTCCCGGTGTGATGCCGCAGACCGCTCGACGCCTCGACCCGCTGGCGGTCCACCACACGACCGCGCCGCAGCATACCCTCAGTTTCGAGATCGACGCTTCGAGGGAGAAGATGTGCAACGACCGAACCTGGAATCCACCGCGGTCTGACGCGATGCAGAAGGAGGCTCATTGAGCTCGGATTCGAAACAACGGCTCACCTCCGAGGGGCTCGTCCGCGGGCTTGGTCGCTGGGACGCCACGATGTTGACCGTGGGCTCGGTGATCGGCACCGGCATCTTCATCACCACCGCCGACATCGCCCGTGTCCTCCCCCACCAGGGCATGATCCTCGCGCTGTGGGTCTTCGGCGGCCTCCTCACCCTGGCCGGGGCGCTCAGCTACGGCGAGCTCGGGGCGCTGTATCCCCGCGCGGGTGGCATGTACCACTACCTCAAGGAGGCGTACGGCACGTTCGTCGGCTTCCTCTACGGCTGGGCCTGCTTCCTGGTCATCATGTCGGGTGGCATCGCCGCCCTGGCAGTGGCGTTCGGCGAGTACCTGGGCAGCTTCCTGCCCGCGTTCTCGACCCGTAACGTCCTGTATTCGCTCCCGCTCGGTCAGTGGACGTGGTCGGTTTCGGGCGGCCAGGTGGCTGCGGCAATCGCGATCCTGGTGCTCACGGCGGTCAACTACATCGGGCTGCGGGAGGGCGCCGGCGTCCAGAACTTCCTGGCCGTGGTGAGGATCGGCTCCATCGTCGCGTTCGTCGGTCTGGCGTTCTTCGCCGATCCTCCCGAGGCGCTGTCCCTGGCGAGCCCGTTGCCCGACATCGGGCTCCTGTCGGCCATCGGCATCGGCATGGTCGCGGTCCTGTGGACCTACGACGGCTGGTACGGTCCCACCTTCTCCGCCGGCGAGATGCGGAGGCCGGCGCGGACGCTCCCGTTCGGGCTGATCTGGGGCACGGTGATCGTCATCGTCCTCTACGCCCTGATCAATATCGTCTATCTCAAGACCCTGTCGCTGGACGAGATTTCTGCCACGCCGCGCATCGCCGAGACCGCGGCAACCGCCCTGTTCGGCGTCAACGGCGGCAGGCTCATGTCGCTCGCCGTGCTCGTCTCGACCTTCGGCTGTCTGTCGGCGACCGTCCTGTACAGCTCCCGGATCTACCTCCCCATGGCCCGAGACGGAGTGTTCTTCCGCGGTCTCGCAGCCGTCCATCCCCGCTACCACACGCCCGGCCGCAGCCTCTGGGCGCAGAGCCTCCTGGCCGTCGTGCTGGCGCTGTCCGGGACCTACGAGCAGCTCTACACCTACGTCGTGTTCGCCGGCCTGCTGTTCCACGTGGCGACCGCGGGCGCGGTCATCGTTCTGCGTGTCAAGCAACCCGATCTGGAGCGGCCGTACCGCGTCTTCGGCTACCCCTGGGTTCCGATCCTGTTCATGCTCGGCTCGATCCTGCTGATCGCGAATACTCTGGTGGAGAAGCCGGTGGAATCGTTGATCGGTCTCGCGCTCCTGGCCGCGGGCGTTCCGGCCTATGCGTGGTGGCGTCGCCATCCGGACGATGCGGCGCCCAACGAGCCGACCCAACCGTGAGCCCACAGGGGTGATGTGATAATGGCCGCCGTGGGACACCCACCCCCTCCAGACCCCGGCATCGGCGTTGTGGTCGTGCACTTCGGCCACCCGGCGCCGACCGCCGACGCGCTGGCCTCGGTTGTCGACGACCCCTCTTCCGTGTCGAGAATGGTGGTGGTGGTCGACAACGGCGGCAACCTGCCACCGGAGTTCGCGCCGACGGGAGTCGACGTCCTCCGAAGCCCCATCAACCTCGGCTACGGCACGGCGCTGAACCGGGGCGTCGAGCGGCTCCAGGCCCTCGGATCGTTTCGGGGTTATCTCTGTCTCAACAACGACGTCCGACTGGTGCCGGGGTTCCTGGATGCCGCGGCAGGCGCCCTCGGCGAGGGCGACGTCGGCGCTCTTGGCGGCCCGATCTACGAGGATGCCCGGCAGTCGCGCATCTGGTACGGAGGCGGCTCGGTGAACTTCATTCTGGGCGCGGTTCGCCAGGAACACGGGGCCGAAGCCGCCGCCCGTCGTCGGACTGTGGGGTTCATCCCGGGCACCGCGATGGTCGTCAGCTCCGGCGCCTGGCAACAGCTCGACGGATTCGACGAGCGGTACTTCCTCTATCACGAGGACCTCGATCTCTGCCTCAGGTTGCGTCGCGCCGGCTGGCGCCTGGTCTTCGCCCCCGAGATGAAGGCGGTGCACGCCCTCGGCGGAGCGACCGGATCACACCGCCGATCTCCCCTCTACCTCGACCACATGACGCGGACCCGGCTGCGGCCGTTCCGGCCGGTAGCCTACCGCCTCTATCTCGCCATGATCCACAGCGGCTGGATCCTGGCACGGGCCGCGGCCATCGTCGGCAGCGGAGACCCGGAGGCGAAAGACAAGGTGACGGCCCTGCTCCGCGGTCATGCTGCGGCGCTGCGCGCGGTGTTCGAGCGCTAGCGCATTCTCCGCCGAACGCCCGCGGCGGCGGCCGCCACCGCGTACAATCGTTGCGATGACCCGTCTCGATCCGGCGCGGCTGCGGCATAACGTGGTGCTCAATTTTCTCGGCCATGGGATTCCTCTGCTGGCTGCCCTCGCCGCCGTGCCGCTGCTGATCCGCGGGCTCGGCACCGAACGGTTCGGCATCGTCGCGCTGGCGTGGGCCCTGGTGACGATGGTGGGACTGCTCGACCTCGGTCTCGGCCGGGCACTCACCCAAATCGTGGCAGCCGCGCTCGGACGGAGCCAGGAACACCGCGTCGGAGCGTTGGTGGGTAACGCGTTCTTCGTCACCGCCGGCCTCGGTCTCGCATTCGGCGCGACTCTCTTTTTCGGATCGTCATCGCTGGTGGGACACGTGCTCAAGGTGCCGGACTGGCTGGCAAGCGAGGCCGTGACCGCGATCCGGATCCTCTCACTGGCGGTGCCGGCGGCGATGGTCGGGAACTCTCTGCGGGGCGTGTTGGAGGCGTACCAACGATTCGGGCCCCTGACCGTTGTCCGCGCGAGCCTGGGCACCCTGCTGCTGCTCGCGCCGATCGCTGCCATGCAGGTGTCGCCCACCCTCCAGCCCGTGATGTGGGCCCTCGTGGTGGTTCGATGGCTCGCTCTCGCCGTGCTGCTGGTGCTCGTCCGCCGGTCGACTCCAACCCGGTGGACCCCCAATGCCATCGAGCTGAGGTCGATGATCACCATGGGTGGCTGGATGACCGTCAGCAACGCGATGGCCTTCTTGATGCTGTACGCCGACCGGTTCGTGATCGGCAGCCTGCTGTCGCTCGAGGCGGTGACCTGGTACGCCGCACCGGCCGAGATCATCCAGCGCCTGGCGATCGTGCCGGCGGCGATGATGGGCGTGCTGTTCCCGGCGTTCAGCCAGCTGTTGACCGAGGACCGCGACGCTGCCCGAGGCCTTTACCGCAGCAGCCGTCCGACGATTTTCGCCCTCCTGGCACCGCCGGTAGTGGTGCTCGCGGTCCTCGCGAAACCGCTGTTGACCGCCTGGGTCGGTCCGGAGATCGCGGCCAGAAGTGCCACAGTGGCGGCGATTCTGGCGGTCGGCGGTCTGATCCACGCCCTGGCGCAACCTCCCTTCCACCTGCTGCAGGCGGCGGGGCGGCCCGACATCCCCGCGCGCCTGCACCTCGTCGAGGCGCCGCTGTACGTCGGCTACCTGCTCTGGCTGACCGCGCACTTCGGCATCACCGGCACGGCGGCCGCGTGGCTCCTGCGGGTGTCGATCTCGACGGTGGCGCTCCACTGGCTCGCGCGCCGCTGCGTGCTCGATCAGCCCGGGGCCGCGCGCGACCCTGCGGAGGCCGCTCGATGAGACGACGGGTGGCGCTGATCGGAGCCTTCGACCGGTTCAACTACGGCGACCTGCTGTTTCCGCACATCGTGGAGCACGAGCTGCGCCGGCGCGGGATCGACGCCGACTACCGCTGCTACTCGTTGCGGCCGGCCGATCTGCGATCCCGCGGCGGGGTGCTGACCGGACCGCTCGCCGAGCTGCGCGGGCAGCGTTTGCCGCCGGGGAGCGCGGCGATCGTCGCGGGGGGCGAGGTGCTGTCGGCGCGC
>JBFELO010000082.1:0-21426 GCA_041552055.1 Candidatus Sulfomarinibacteraceae bacterium
CCATGTCGGTGGTGTAGGAGTTGTACTGACGCGGATTGTTCAGCGTCACCCAGGCGATGTACAGCCCGTCGATCACCGTGCCCTCCGGGTCGGTGAGCGGCCTCCGCTCGTACACGGTGCACGGCGGGCTGTCGTGGGCCCCCCAAAATCGCTCGCCGCCGACGCCGTGGTTTTTCAACTCGTCGTCCCTGGGCATCCAGTCGAGGCTCATCTCGGATCTCCCCTCTGGTCGAACATCAGTGGATCTTTCGCGCGACCATTCTCTGCAATCCGCGGCACACGGTCAAACACGCAACAGTCTCTGGCGTGAGGTGTCGATTTCCTGGGGTCTGGCGTCTCCGAATTCAGTGCGCGCGCTCAGATGGCCGCCGGGCGCCACGGGGTCGGTCGCGGCGTGCGCTTGCCATCCCCGGGGCGGCGCCGCAATAATCGGTGCGCACCCGAGACCTGGAGGACGATCGTGCTGGACCCGTTGTTCCGTCCGAGGTCGGTGGCCGTCATCGGCGCCAGTAACCGCCCGCTCACCATCGGCTACCGGATCGTCCAGAACCTGCTCGACATGGGTTTTGCGGGAACCATCTACCCGGTCAACCCCAAGGACTCCCAGATCTGTGACCTTCCCGCCTACCCCTCGATCCTCGATGTCCCCGGTGACGTGGACCTCGTCCACGTGATCGTCAAGAACACACTGGTCCCCCGGGTGCTGGAGGACTGTGGGACCAGGGGGGTCGGGGTGGCGATCGTCAACACCTCGGGTTTCAAGGAGGTGGGGCCCGAGGGAGCCGCCCTAGAACTCGAAATCGTGAAGGTAGCGCGGAAGCATGACCTCCGCATCTTCGGCCCCAACTGCCAGGGGATCATGAACACCGACCCCGAGGTGCGAGCGTACTGCAACTTCACGTTCACGCGGCTGATCCCCGGCCACATCTCGCTTGTCGCCCAGTCCGGCGGCGTCGGCGAGGTGATCAACAACCGGCTGTACGAGCTCCAGGCGGGCATCCGGATGTACGCGTCGAACGGTAACGCCTGCGACATCTCGATCCCCGAGATCCTCGAGTACTGGGCCGACGATCCCGAGACTCGAGTCATCATCTGTCACCTCGAGAGCCTCGCCGACCCAAGGAAGTTCCTGCGGGTCGCCCGGGAGGTGTCCAGGGTCAAGCCGATCCTCGCCCTGAAGACCGGTCGAACGCTGGAAGGATCGAAGGCGGTCAGCTCCCACACCGGTGGCATGATCGGACAGGACACGACCACCGGCCTCGTGTTCGAGGAGGCCGGCGTGCTGGCGTTCCGCGACCAGCTGGAGCTGTGCGATGCGGCCTATGCATTCGCCCGCCAGCCGCTCCCCGCGGGAAACCGAGTGGGCATCGTCACCAACGCGGGCGGGCCAGGAATCGTGTCCACCGACGAGGTCATCGACGCCGGCTGCACGATCCCGGAGCTTGCCGCGCCGACCCAGACCCGGTTGCGGGCGGCGCTGTTCGACGAGGCGATCGTGTCCAATCCGATCGACACCCTTGCCACCGGCCGGCCGGAGCACTACCGCGAGGTCGTGGCGGCGCTGCTGGAGGACGCCAACGTCGACAGCATCCTGGTCAACTTCATCACGCCGTTCTTCGTCGACTGCGAGGGGGTTGCACGCGAGATCGCCGCCGTGGCACCGGACGCGTCCAAGCCGATCATCGGTGTCGTCATGACCCAGAAGGAGGGATGGGCGCCGACTTTGGCCATCTTCCGTGATGCCGGAATCCCGGTTTACGACTTTCCCGAAACCGGCGCGCGGGCACTGGGCGCAATGGTGCGTCACGCCGAGAGGCTCCAACGGCCGGACGAGGCGCCCACCGAGTTCGACGACGTCGATCGCGAGCGAGCCGCCGCGCTGGTCGCCTCCGTCGCCGCATCGGGCGGCGCACAGCTTCCCCAGGCAACGGCGTTCGCGCTCCTCGAGTGCTACGGCATCGACGCTCCGCCCGTCGAGCAAACCCATTCTCTGGACGAATCGCTGGCGGCGGCCGATCGCATCGGCTACCCGGTGGTACTGAAGGTTGACAGCGAACTCCTCATCCACAAGTCCGACGAGGGCGGGGTCGCTCTCGACCTGCGCGATCCCGGAGACCTCGAGGTGGCGCATCACGATCTATGCGACCGGTTCGGAACCCGCGCGGAGAGCTTCGTGGTGGCCGGCTTCGTCGAGCACACCGGCGTCGAGGTGATTCTGGGCGCCAAGCGCGAGGAGGGGCTCGGCCACCTGGTGATGTTCGGGCTCGGGGGTGTCCTCGTGGAGGTGCTCGGTGACGTCACCTTCGGCATCGCGCCGCTCAGCCACCGTCGCGCACTGCAGCTGATTCGAGGGATCCGGACGGTCCAGGTGCTCGACGGTTTCCGCGGCCTGCCGTCGGTGGACGTCGAGCGGCTGGCAATCGCGTTGTGCCGGGTCGGCCGCCTCGTCACAGACCACCCGACCATCACCGAGCTCGACCTGAATCCGGTGATTGCCTACGGCTCGGGGCGCCCGCCGCTGGCTGTCGATGCGCGCATCAAGATCGGTTAGGGAGCTACCATGGCGAACTGGATCAACCTCGGAAAGATCTTTCCGGTCAACGCTGCGAAGTTCCCGGACAACGTCGCGTTCATGGACGCCGAGCGGCGTTACACCTTCCCCGAGTCCAACCTGCGGATCAACCGCCTGGCGCACGCGCTGATGAGCCTCGGAATCGGGCGTGGTGACACATTTTCGTGCCTGCTCGAGAACTGCATCGAGATCTGCGAGCTCTACGTGGCTGCCGCCAAGATCGGCGCGGTGATCAACCCGATCAACTTCCGCCTGACACCGCGCGAGGTCGGCTTGATCGCCGACGATGCGGACGCCAAGGCGCTCGTCTTTCACGACCGGTTCGCCGGAGTGGCAGACGAGATTCGCGACTCGTTGCCGCGCGTGACCGAGTGGGTCTCGGTTGGTTCCCCCGGCGCGGGTTCCGTTCCCTACGAGGAGCTGGTCGCTCACGGGACCGACGACGAGCCGCAAACCGATGTCGAACCGTCGGACACCTGGATATTGCTCTACACCTCCGGTACAACCGGTCGGCCCAAAGGCGTCGTGCGCTCGCACGAGAGTTACGTGGCCTTCTATCTGATCAACGGCTGCGACTTTCGATTCTCTCCTCGCGACGTGGTGCTGACCGCAATGCCGCTGTGCCACGTCAATACCACTTTTTTCAGCTTCACCGCGACCTATCTCGGGGGCGCCAACTACATCCACCCCTGCTCGGGTTTCGACGCGCGGGAGATCCTCCGTATCATCGACCGGCGAGGCATCACCTTCGTCTCGCTGATCCCCACCCACTACAGCTTGATCCTGGCCGTCCCACCCGAGGAGCGGGCGCGATACGACCTCGGGTCGCTCTCCCGACTGCTGTGCTCGAGCGCTCCGGCGCGGGTGGAGCAGAAGCGCGGCATTCTGGAAACCTTCAAGGGCGTCGAACTGTACGAGGGCTATGGGTCGACCGAGGCGGGTATCGTGACCACGTTGACTCCTGCCGAGCAGCTCACTCACCCCGGTTCGATCGGCCGGGAGTCGTCCGGGACCGCGCGGGTGAAGATCCTCGACGAGGACGGCAGCGAGGTTCCGGACGGCGAGATCGGCGAGCTGTACTCGGCCGGGCCGATGATGTTCGACCGTTACCACAAGATGCCCGAACAGACCGCGCGAGCCTTCCGCGGCGACTACTTCTCGGCCGGCGACATGGCGCGGCGCGACTCCGACGGCTACTACCATCTGGTGGACCGCAAGAAGAACCTGATCATTACCGGTGGCGAGCACGTATACCCGTCCGAGGTCGAGAAGGCACTTGGGAGTCACCCCGCGGTATTCGACGCGGCGGTGGTCGGCGTCTCGGACCCGCTGTGGGGCGAGGCCGTGACCGCGGTGGTTGCCCTGCACGATGGCGCCACCGCCACGGAAGACGAGATCATCGACTTTTCGAAGCAACACCTGGCGCATTTCAAATGCCCGAAGCGGGTCGTGTTCATCGCGTCCGACGAGATGCCACGGACCGGTAGCGGCAAGATTTTGCACCGGGTGTTGAGGGAGCGGCTGTCAGGCGGATGATCGCGTCCGAATCGTCATGGTCATCGTCAGCGCGCTTTCTCCCCAACACACTCCCCGCGGTTGCCCGGTACAGCATTTCGAGGACTCGGCGCGGCACCAACTCCCCGACGATCGTGGACCTCGAAATCCTGTACCCGGCACGCCAGCAAGAGGCGCTGTCAACAGCTTGCCGGTCGCATCGATTGTCTGACACGCGACGCGACCCGTCCCCAACGTGCTTCCCGTGCGTGCCCCCCTTGTCAATGTTGGGCCTCGACGGGCCGCTCCGTTCGCATGGCGTCGGTCCCAACATTGTCAAGAACGGCACACCGCAGAAGGCGAGGGGATCGCACGCCCACGCAACGCCGCACCCCGTGTCTCCCCAACGGCATTGGGAGGCGGGGCGATCAGACGGCCATGGTCTTGCGGGCCGCCGTGCCGATCACGCCGCCGCGGCAGGCATCGCCGGTCATGAAGCCGCCCGAGTGCCGCGCCTGCACCTCCAGCGCCTCGGCCAGGGTGGCGCCACACGCGGCGCGCACGGTGTCGAGAATTGCCCGCCGGGCCTCGTGGCTGACGGTGCCTTCGAGGTAGGGCACGTCTACCGACATCATGTCGAGCGCGTCTTCGACGACCGCTCGGCGTCGGATTCCGTGCTCGGCGCCACTCGCGACCCGCCACGCGATCTGCAGCACGTCGTCGAGCGTCCCGGCGTAGTCCACCAGCCAACCGACCGTCTCCGTGGCCCGTTCGGACCGTCCTTCGAGCAGCATCCCGAGCAGCATCGGCCAGTGTTCGGCGGTGGCCCTGCGGAACGGCCAGTGACAGCCCTCCATGCCCGGCACCACCGGAAGCGTCACCTCGGGCATCCCGATCTCCGCGTCCTCCACCGCCACCAGGTAGTGGCAGTGCATCATCAGCTCGAGCATGCCTCCGAGACAGCGTTTGCCGGCGATCACACCGACCGAGGTGTCGAACTCCTGGTGCAGCCGCCGCGCCGTCGCGGACCACTCGCGTGAGATTTCGACGCCTCGGTCTTCATCGTCGAGCGCGGCAAAGAACTCCCTCGTGTCCGCCCCGACCATCTGGCCGGACAGGTGGAAGTCGCCGGTCACGATCACCCGGTCGATCCGCTCTCCAAGCAGCCAGTCGATGGCACGGTTGAGCTCGGCATCCACGTCACGGTTGTAGCTCTCGCGGCCGATGCTGATGACGCCGACCCGGCCGTCGTGCTCGGCGTTGACGTACAGCTGCCGCCACCCCGGGCTGTCGAGCAGCACAAATGCATCCGGGTGCCACGCCGCACCCGCTGCCGCCGGGTGGAGGCGGTGGTACGACTCGACCAGATGCAGCGCGTCGTCTGCGCCGAGGCTCCGGATCACCGCCAGAGCACCGCGGGAGAACTGAGCGCACAACTCACCGATGGCATTCATCTGCGCCGGGTGCGATCGCTCCTCGTGCACCATCAGGATCGTCATCTGGATCAGCGCGCCCAGCACCCACGTTCGGAGCTCCTCGGATCCCACATCCTCCAGGGTCCAGTTCACCACCGGGCGGAAGTGGTTGGCGGGATACCAATCCTGACCGCTGTCCTTGCGCTCTTCGAGCGTCACGGTCGGACGGAACAGCTCGCCGTAGTGCTCGCCCAGGTGGTGGAGGCACGACCAGGTGAGGAAGTTCGCTCCGGCTGCTCCGATCGCGTCGTGCGCCCGGAACGGGTTCGGTCCCAACATTCTGCGCACGTACTTGTCGACCTTCCAGAACGGCATGTTGCTGGCCTCGTGATATCGAAGGGCGGCCAGCGTCAGGCCACAGAACAGGACGTCGAGGACGAACGACCAGTGATCGCTCACCGCGACCGGAGTCAATCCGATGGCCCACAGCAGGTGCGTGATGTCGGACGGCTCGGGCTCGACGATCTCGAAGATCTTGTTGATCTCGTGCGGGAACGCGGGATGGGCGATCCCAACCCCGAGCTCGGACTGGGGGAAGCCCGAGGTCACGGAGCGGATCTCGATGTCGGGGAACGCCGCCCTGAAGACCTCGTAGTGGGCCTGTTTGATCGCGAGGACCTCGGGCACCGCCTCCAGCAGGAAGCGTGGCTCGAGCTGACCGAGCTGCGACGGCAGGCTGGAGCCGTCGTAGCTGAGCTTGATCACGTTGCTCGCGATCGCGGCTGCCCGCTCGCGACCGAATGCACGCACGAGGCCCGGGTATTGCCTGGCGAGGCCGTCCGGCACACCCGGGAAGTCCAGTGCCACGATCGGCACTTCGTACGGTTCGAGCCGCGATCCGAGCTGCATGGTCTTGCCGGCGCCCACGATGCCATTGGCACCGCTGATCACGAGCGCACCACGGCGGCGTTCCGGTCCGAACACGCGTTCCACCGCCTCGCCCGCATCAACCGGCAGCTTCCCCCGCCGGACGATGTCATGCACGGATCCCAGGCCGAGGGCTTGCAGCGTCGACGGTCTCATCGCGTGTGTCATCGGCCGTTCCCTCCGTCGGACACCCTCAGGACCGCGGCGATACCGACGTCACCGGCCGCGCAGCCGTAGATCAACACGTGGCCGCCGCCGAGGTCGACCGCCTCCTCGAGGCCCTCGATCAGCGATCGGGTCAGGGTGGGACCCTGCGGGTGGCCCCACACCAGCGAACATCCGGCGTTGTTCATCCGCCGCCAGTCGTAGTCGAACACACGGGCGAAGATCGCATCGTTGACCGCGAACGGGTTGTGGCTCTTGATCACCGCCATGTCATCCAGCGACAGGCCGGTGCGGTCGAGAAGCTGTCGCACCGCCAGGGCAGGCGCCTCGGGCATCAGGCTCGGCGCGGTGCGCACCTCGGCCCTGCCCACGAAGCTGATGTCGACCTCCGGTCTCGGGCTCAGCTCGCGCACCCGATCGGCCGAGCACACCAGCAGACAGGCCATCCCATCCGACGCATGGGTCTGAGTGCCGGCGGTCACCGCGGTGTCGAGCTCGCGCATCGCCCGCAGGCCTGCCTCGTTGACCTGTCGAACCCCGAGATCGTCGTCGATTCGCCCCAGCACTCTCCCCTGGACGTTGAGCACCTCGAGCGGCACCAGCACTCGATCGAGGAAGCCGGACTCTTTCGCGTGGAAGTACTGGTGGTAACGGCATACGGTGATGTCGTCCGCCTCGCTGCGCTCGACGCCGTACTTGCGCGCGGCCATGCCGGCAGTGGCGATCATCGCCTTGCCCGTGGCAGGGTCGAAGCCGAAGTTGTCCCAGACGTCGCTGATCGCCTCCGTGCGACGGTAGGCGCGCCGCTCGGGGAAGACACCCACCGGTGAATCGCTGGTCCGATCGAAGGTCAGGACCCCGACCACGTCGTGGGCACCGCTGTCGGCCTCCGCCCCCCCGAGCAGAACCGCCTGCAGGCCGGTGGCACAGGCCTGCTCCACGTGGTAGCCCGGCACCCGGTGCCCGAGACAGCTGGCCACCAGTGGGGCATTCCAGAACTTCCAGTGCCACGGGATGGTCGAGCCGATGACCAGGTAGTCGAGGGCGTCCTTCCGCACCCCGCGCAGGCCGAGGATTCGGTTCATCGCCTCGCCGGCGAACTGACCGATGTTGACCTCGGCGAGGGCGGAAAGCTGCCACGCCGGAAAGTAGCTCGATCCCCAGGTGCCGTACGGAATCTTCGCACGCGGCGACAGCGTCGGCTGTGCTGTCATCGGGACCTCCTCACGCTCACTCTGACCGCACCTTTTCTCGTCGGGTATCCTCCGACAACGACCCGCGTCCGCACCCGAATCCGCTCACCGGACATGCGAGGCTCTGCACGACTCGAGTCACACCTCGTAGATGGTGTCGGAGTCGGTAATGGTGAACTCGCTGAAATCGCGCCCCCCCACCGGTTTGAACCCGTCCCACTCGTAGAAGCCCTTGCCTGTCTTGACTCCGAGCTCACCCCGTTTGAACATCCTCGCCAGAATCGCCGGCGGGTAGAGCCGCGGGTCCTGGGTCGCCAGGTACATGGCCATCGCGACGCGGTACATGGTGTCGGTGCCGATGAAGTCCGACAGCTTGAACACGCCCTGGGGATGACCGAGGCTGCCCTTGAGACCACGGTCGCCGTCCTCGACGGTGATCTCACCCCGCTCGAGGGCCCGGTAGGCCTCCATCATGAACGGCACCAGGTGCTTGTTGACCCAGAATCCGGACACATCGCTGGCCACGAACGGGTCCTTGCCGAGGTTTCGCAGCAGCTCGACGGTGAGATCAAGCGTCTCCTGCCCGATGTCCCGGTGGCGCACCACCTCGACCGCGGGCATCTGGTACACCGGGTTCATCCCGTGGGTGCCGATGAAGCGCTCCGGCCGACCCGACGCCACGGCCATGGTGTGCACGCTGAGGGACGAGGTGTTGGTCCACACCATCCCGTCTTCGGGCAGATTCGGAGCCAGACGGCTGAGCACCTCGCACTTGAGGCCCAGGTCCTCGATGATGACCTCGAGCAACGCCTGACACGAGCCCAGCTCGGCGGTGAAATCGCTCTCGCTGTCCACGACTCGGAACCTCGCGGCCGCTTGCTCGGCGAAGCCCTCGTCCTCGGGGTGCCGTTTCTTGGCGATCCAGCCGAGACCCTTGGCGAGCGCCATGGGCGCCTTCTCGCGCGCCCCGTCCGACAGGTCGAATCCGACGACCTCGATGCCACCCTCCACCAGGTTGGCGGCCCAGTCGACGCCCATCTTGCCGAGCCCGTCCACCGCGATACGCTTGACGTCAGATAGCTGCACTGCCTCCTCCTTTGGCCGCCTCGACGTGGCCACACGTCGGGGACGCGATACTCAATGATCCGGAATCCACCGGCGGTCGTTGATTAGCCTTCATCGAACGCCGGGGCCTTGCCCCAGGTGGTTCCGGGGCGTTCGATCGTGTAGGTGACCCTGATCTCTTCGATCTCCTCGAACAGGCGTGGCACGACCTGGACCTCCATCCCGATCTCCACCTCGTCCTCCGGGATAGTCTCACCGATCCAGCCGAGCAGTCGGCCGCCGTCCTCGAGATCGACCACGGCCACGGTGTAGGGCACCTCGTCCTCGAATCCCGTCGGGGCGGCGGCGATCCTCGAGTAGGTGTAGATCGAGCCGCGGCCGCTGCTCTCCCGAAACGTGAATCGCCCGCTCAGGCACTCCGGGCAGTCGGCCCGCGGCGGAAACGTGGCAAAGCCGCAGTCGGAGCACTCCGAACCCATCAGCCGTCCGCCCTTCAGGTGGACCGCGAAGTCGGACACCTTGGAGTAGGGCACGAAGCTGACCTTGCCGAACCAGCCGAACATGCTCACCCCCTCCTGAACACGTGGACGAAGGTGTACTGCCCGATACCCCCGACGTTGTGGGTCAGACCGATGTCCGCGCCCGGGACCTGGCGCTCCTCCGCCTCGCCGCGCAGCTGGGTGACGATCTCGTACGCCATGGAGACGCCGGTGGCGCCGATCGGATGCCCCTTCGCCTTCAGTCCGCCGTCCACGTTGACCGCCACGTCGCCGCCGATGTACGACCGCTTGTCCTCGATGAAGCGGCCTCCCTCGCCCTTCGGGCAGAAACCCAGGTCCTCGTACGCCATGATCTCGGCGATGGTGAAGCAGTCGTGGACGTCGGCCACCTTGACGTCGCCGGCCGAGACCCCGGCCATCTCGTACGCCGTCCGCGCCGCCGCTCGAGCCGACGGCAGCCCCACCAGGTCCGGTCGCCGCAGCACCGACATGCTGGAGGTCGCGCAGCCGACTCCGTCCAGCCAGACCACGCGGTCACCGAGCTCGCCGGCGCGCTCTTCGGCAGCCAGGATGAGGCAGGCGGCGCCGTCGGCGTTGGCGCAGCAGTCGTACACGCACAGCGGCGAGGCCACCGGGTCCGATCCCATAGCCTTCTCCATGGTGATCTCTTTACGGAACAAGGCATTTGGGTTCTTCGCCCCGTAGTGGTGGTTCTTGATCGCCACCTCGAACAGCTGCTCGCGGGTGGTGCCGAACTCGTGCATGTGGCGGGTGGCGAACATCGCGTAGTACCCCGGAAAGGTCGTACCGAAGACCGACTCCCACTGCACCTCGCCGACCCGCCCCATCAGGGCGAGAATCTCCGGTGTGGAGAGCTCCGTCATCTTCTGGCAGCCGATCACCGCCACGACCCGGTGGAGCCCCGAGCTGATCGCCATGTAGGCGGTGCGGATCGCGGCGCTCCCCGAGGCGCACGCGACCTCGGTCAGCCAGGTGGGCGCCGGCGTCAGGCCGAGATACTCCTGCACGACTCCGGCCACCGAGCGCTGCTTGTGGTACTCGGGCACGGCCCCGATCACCGAGGCGTCGATATCGTCTCGTTCGATGCCGGCGTCCTCGATCGCGAGCCGAAAGGCCTCGAACGCCAGCTCCTGGACCGTGGCATCGCTGCGACGCCCGAACACCCCGTGTCCTGCACCTATGACTCCGACGCGTGGCAACCAAACCTCCCTTTGTCACCCCTGTCAACGTGGGGTCGGTTTCCCTGTCCCCTGTCCCCTATTCCCTTCTCAGATGTACTGTCCCCCATCGATCTTGATCACCTCTCCGGTGATGTGACGCGACCGATCCGAGCACAGGAACGCGACCAGATGTGCCACGTCCTCCGGGGTTGCGAACCTCCCCACCACCGTCTCTGCGAGCGCGGCGTTTTTGAACTCGGGAGGGACCTTCTCCATCATGTCCGTGAGCACCAACCCGGGGGCCACGGCGTTGACGTTGACGTTGAACTTGCCCAGCTCCTTGGCGAGCGATTTCGTGAGCGCGATCTCGCCCCCCTTCGACGCCGAGTAGTTGCTCTGAGCGAACTTCCCCCGCATGCCGTTGATCGACGAGATGTTGACGATCTTGCCGTACTTCTGGTCCTTGAAGTGGAGCGCGGCCACCTTGTTGTAGTTGAAGTATCCCTTGAGGTTGACCGTGATCACCCGGTCCCACTGCTCTTCGGACATCTTCCAGATCACGCCGTCCCAGGTGATGCCGGCATTACAGACCAGGATGTCGAAACGACCGAACGCCTGCAGCACCTGATCGACCATGCTCTCGGCGTCCGCCAGGCTGGAGACATCCGCCTTGACGCACAACCCGTTGCGGCCGATTCGCTCGATCTCGGCCACGACATCGGTCGCCGCCGCATCGTGTCGGCGGTAGTTGACGGCGACATCGGCGCCCTCCCGGGCGAGCTCGATAGCGATGGCGCGGCCAATGCCGAGGCTGCCGCCGGTGATGATGGCTGCCCTGCCCGAGAGTCCCAGTTCCACGACACTGACCGCCTTTCTCAGTGCGCCGGGTTCATCCGAGAAATGCCTCGAGGATTCTAACAGAGCACCGAGCTTCTCCGGTGGCCGTGACCAGCCGGTTCTTCTATGATTCGAGGAGAGCCACAGGCGAGGACCAACTGCATGGGCGCACGACCAGACGCGATCAAGAAAATCACTGCCACCGGTGCCATGCGCGAGCTCATGGCCGCGCATTTTGCCGAGCTCGACGAGGCGTCCCACGGCGACACGGAAAAGGTCGCGTGGTGCACCAGCGTCGGTCCGGCGGAGCTTCTGCGGTCGTTCGGCTTCCACGTCTACTTTCCCGAGAACCACGGTGCGATGCTCGGAGCATCTCGGATGGCGGCAGACCTGATCCCGGCCGCCAACGCCCTCGGCTACTCGCCCGACATCTGCTCCTATCTGACCAGCGATATCGGCTCCTACGTGCGCAAGACCACGCCGCTCACCAGAGCGTTCGACGTGGCAGGTCCGCCCCGGCCCGACATCCTGGTGTACAACACCAACCAGTGTCGCGACGTGCAGGACTGGTTCTCGTTCTACCAACGGGAGTTCGACGTCCCGCTCATCGGCATCTCCACGCCGTGCTCGGTCGGCGAGGTGACGCGAGGGATCATCGATGGGATCGTCGGCCAACTCGAGGCGATGGTACCGGTCCTCGAGGGGGTGTCAGGGGTTGGCTTCGACGTCGATCGGTTGCGCGAGGTCACCGCGTCTTCGTATCGGTGCAGCACACTCTGGAAGGCCGTGCTCGAGGCGGCAAGGCACCGACCGTCACCGTTCACCTTCTTCGATGGCACGATCCACATGGGTCCCGCCGTCGTTCTCCGTGGAGACGAGCGAGCCGAGCAATACTACGAGCTCCTGCTGGCCGAGCTCGAGCAACGCATCGACCATGGCGTCGGAGCGGTCGAGGACGAAGCCCACCGACTGTACTGGGAGGGCATGCCGGTGTGGGGTGCCCTGCGCGATCACGCCGAACAGTTCGCGTCGCTGCGGACGTGCGTCGTGGCCTCCACCTACTGCAACAGCTGGGTATTCGAGGCGCTCGGGGAGGAAGACCCGTTCACCGGGATGGCGCTCGCGTACACCGAGCTGTTCATCGTTCGCTCCGAGGAATACAAGGAGCGCTACATCACCTCGATGTGCCGTGATTTCGACATCGATGCGATCGTCTATCACGACGCCAAGACCTGTCCCAACAACTCGAACAATCGCTACGGGATGCCGGCTCGTCTCGGCGCTCGGCTCGGGATTCCACACGTGGTCGTCAACGGCGATCTCAACGACCTCAGGCTCTACTCCGAGGAGCAGACCCGGACCCAGTTTGAAGCGCTCATCGAGCAGCTCGCCGAGCATCGCTCATGAACATCGAGCCGAACCACCCCAAGCTCTTCTGCGGTGTCGACGTCGGCGCCTCCGCCACCAAGCTGGTGCTCGTCGACCAATCGGGCGAGGTCCGGTCACGAACTGTTCGCCCGTCAGGCGTCGACTACGCCCTCACCGCCCGCACGTGTCTCGAGAGAGCTCTCGACAAGGCAGGGACGGACGGGGCCTCGATCGAGCGTACCGTCGCGACGGGCTACGGGCGCGACAACGTCGGCTACGCCGATGACACCCTGACCGAGATCCACAGCCACGGCCTCGGTTGCTACCACCTCATCTCCCAGGCGATGACCATCGTCGACATCGGCGGCCAAGACAACAAGGTGATCCGCATCGGCGACGACGGCCGGCGGCTGGACTTCACTCTCAACCGCAAGTGCGCGGCCGGCACGGGGGCGTTTCTCGAGGAGATCGCGCTCAGGCTCGGGATCGATCTCGACGAGCTGGAGGGCCTGGCACGGGCCAGCCCCGACGCGGTTCGGCTATCCAGCTTCTGCACCGTGTTCGCCAAGACCGAAATCCTCGCTCACCTGAGGCGAGGCGTCCCCGTTTCCGAGATCGTCCGGGGCGCGTTCCAGTCGGTTGTGTCGCGAGTCGTCGAGATGTCGCCGCTGGCGGGATGCGTCGTCATGAGCGGTGGCGTGGTGGCCCACAACCCGGTGATCGCCACCATCCTGTCCGAGCATCTCGGCACACCGGTCGAGGTCGCGCCGCACCCACAGTTCACCGCGGCGTTGGGAGCTGCGTTGGCGGCATCGCGATCGTCTTTGAGTCGTTGAGATCGGTTGGCCTCACCGGCTTCGGCGCGCCCTCTCCCCAACGCGCTCCCCGCGGTTGCCACCTCAGACGATGTTTTCTACCAACGGGACCACTTCGCCGCATCGTTTTCGACGCAAAATCGTCTGAAGTGGCACGCCCGCACAACGCCACAACCGGTGTTTCCCCAACCACGCCGAGGTGCGGCTCGGTCAAACGGCCACGATCTTGCCGTGTGCCTGCGCGGGGGTCACCTGCCCCAGTCGACCTTGAGCGCCCGCTCGAGGTCTGACACGCCGAGCACGCCCAGCGCCGAACCGGAATCGGGGATCGTGGTGGCGTAGATGTACTCGATGTTGATCCCGGCCAACGCCAGCTCGCGCGCGATGTGCGCGAAACCGCCGGGATAGTTCGGCATCTCGACAACCAGGCACTCGGACGTCGTGTAGGTGACCTGGGCTTCCGACAGGACCTCCTTCGCTGCCTGAGGACGGTCCAGAATCAACCGGATGACGCCGGCCTCCGTGGCCTCGACGCTGGTGATCGCCCGGATGTTGATGTCATGGTCCGCCAGATGGGCGCACAGGTCCGCGAGGATGCCCGGGCGGTTTTCGAGAAACACCACTATCTGTTCGACCTTCTCACAGGTAATCTCCATGGCTGCACTCCTCACGGGCCGCGGTTCCGGTGAGTGTACGCGGCTTTCGATCGCGCGACAAGGCGCCGGAGCACCTGGGCGCGAGCGACTGTGCTACCTTCAGATACCGCTGCTCCACGAGGTGCGCCATCATGGGTCGGTACTACATACTTCGCGACGGGCGGTTGGCCGAGGAGTCCGACCACTCCGTCTGGCTCGACTGGGTCAAGAACTGCTATCCACATGTGTCGCGTCTGGCGCAGACCCAGACTGCTTCCGCAACCGTGAAGACCCGATTCCTCGCGGTCAATCTGACGCTCACCGATGACCAGGTCCCGCTGCTCTTCGAAACCCGCGTCACGGGGGGGTGGCTGGACGGCCAACGGGAGAAGTTCGCGACGCCCGAAGAGGCGCTCGCCGGCCATCTCTCGTGGGTCGACCGCGTCCGCTCCGTCGAGGACGAAGACGGCCTGCCGCCACCCGGCGCGGGATGGTAGCCCCCGCCCGCCCAGATCCGAGATGCAAGATGCAAGGCCGCCCGCCCGGCCGGGGTATGTGGTCTTGTGGGCCTGGGGGATCGAGGGCGTTAACGGACCTGATCGCGCAGAATCCCGCCACCCCCTCACCCCCAGGTGCCGTAGGCACCGGTCATCCCCTCATTCCCTGTCGAGGGTCGCCGGGCGAGAGGTCGCGAGTGCGACTCGCTGCGCGAATCGCGGTGGATACCAAGCGCCCATACTCCCCCTGCGCCATGGAGTTTTCGCTCGGTATCTCGGCGCGCCATAGTCGCGAGAGATCCCATCGCTCGTGGCGTGAGAAGCGCCGCGCCACTCCACAGTAATTCGCGCGGCGAATTACTCGTGCCACACGGTGACGTCGAGCAGCGGCCGACGGCTGCGGCTGTTCGCCTGCTCGGCCGGAAATCCCACCGGCACGACGGCCACCGGTCGCCAGCCGTCGGGCAGGGCCAGCTCTCGCGCCACCGCCCGCTCGTCGAACGCACCCACCCAGCACGCGCCCAGCCCCAACTCGGTAGCGGCGAGCAGCAGATTTTCGGTCGCGGCCGCCGTGTCCTGCAGGCAGTACAACTCACGCCCACGCGGCCCATAGTGGCGGGCACTCTCTTCGGGCACCGCACAGACCACGATCACGGCAGGCGCCGCCGCGACGAACGACTGGCCGTGCGCAGCGCTCGCCAGGGCACGTCGGAGTCCGGGTGAGAGAACCACCGCGAACCGCCATGGCTGCAGGTTGCCGCCGCTGGGTGCCCAGATCGCGGCCTCGAGCATGGCCTCGATGGTTGCTCGGGGCACCGGATCCTGGCGGTACCTGCGACACGAAAAACGCTGTCGGAACAGGGTGCTGGCGTCCATCTCGCGGCCACCTCGCTCAGCAGGTCAGGTGGAGCGCCGCCATTGCGTCGCGACCTTCCCGCACCAGCCGGTTGTACTCCTCCACGACGCGCCCCGTCCGCTGGACCACCACCTGCGATCCCGCGGCCGCGAATGCCTCGACGGCGCCATCCTGCACCTTGACGCGACCGAAGTAGCCCGTGCCGAGGCACACGACTTCAGGGGCGAGGGCTATCAGGGGCGCCAGGTCCTCGGCGGCGTACACATGGCCTCCGGCCCGTCGCCACCACGGCGACAGCACTCGGTCGCGCAGCAAGAGCACATCCAGGCCGTAGTCGGCACCGTCAATCCGGATCCGGCCGAACCCATAGCTGTCGATGTGCATCTGCGGCCATCATACACCGGGTGATGAAACGTCCTCCGCCGCCCGTTCGTCGTTGCAGCCCCACATGAGGATCAGAGGAGATCCATCAACTGCCGGACCAAGACCGCGCCGAACAACACCAGGGCGCACCACAACAGGCACGTACCGAGTGGTCCGTTGCTGTACTCCCCCAGCAGCCGACGCCGCGAGTTGAGCCACAGCAGGCTCGCCGCCAGCAACGGCATGAACAAACCGCCCGTCAGCGTGTACACCTTGATGACCCAGATCGGTCTGTCGAGCACCAGCAGGATCATCGGCGGCAGCGCCAGGTACAGTAGGTAGCCCCTGTAGGCCCATCCTCGTGTGTCCACGTCGGTGCTCGGTCGCGATCTGAAACCGCGCAGGAAATCCGCGAAGAGGTACGGCACTCCGTTCCACACGCCCAACGTGCTGGTGAACACCGCCCCCCACACTCCGACCAGAAAGACCGCTGAGCCGATCGCGCCCCACACCGATCCCAGGCGAGCACCGGCGGCCTCGCGAATCGCTTCGCCGCAAGCCACCAGGCCGGCGCTGCCGGCCGGCATTCCACCACCGCCACCGAGCACGACGGCCGCCAGAAGCAGCATCGCGACCCCGAACAGTCCGGTCAGTGCATACCCGACCGCGAGGTCGAGTCGAACTCTCTTGAGAGCCCCCGGGTCGGCCCACCCCCGCTCGCGGATCCAGTAGCCGTAAGAAAGCAGGGTGACGCTGCCGCCGACTCCTCCCATGAGGCTCAATGATGTTGCCGCCGAGCCCTGAGGCAGCGTCGGCATCAGTCCCCGGATCGCCGCGCCGAGGTCAGCACCCACCAGGGCCACGCTCACCAGAAGCGTCGCGACCATGACGCCGATCAGCACCTTCATGGTCCGTTCGAAGAACTCGTACCGTCCGACCGCCACCAAACCCAACGCAGCCAGCGAATGCAGCACGGCCCAGACTCTGATCGACACCGACGGCACGAGCGCGTGGGCGGCGACACCACACGCCGACATCAGGCCGCCCGCGACGACAAAGCTCCACACCACCAGGTACACCAGGAAGTACACCTGAAAGGGGCGCCAGACGTGGCGCCCCCAGCCGTCGAGCAAGGTCGTTCCCGTGGCCAGCTGCCAGCGCGCCACGCCCTCGTTCAGAGCCAGCTTGAGCACTGCGCCCGCCACGATGACCCAGACCAGCACCTCCCCGAAGTCCGCACCCGCCAGCATGGCGGCCAGCAGATCGCCGGCACCGACCCCGGTCGCGGCAATCGCGAGGCCCGGTCCCAGGGTGCCGAGCACACCCGGCACCGATCGATTATGAGGTGTCGCCCGCATGCTTCACCACTGTTGTCAGCGAGTCCGGTCAGCCCGCCGAGTCGAGGACGTCGGCGAGCCGGCGCCACGTGATTTCACCTTTGCGACGCACCCGGGAGTCGTCGTCGGCCTCGCGTCGTTTTCGGAGCTCGGCGAGGCGTTCGACAGAGAACGGTCCCTCCAGGCTGCCACCGATCATGGCGTACCACACCGGCGGCGACTCGGTCCTCGGATCGACCTCCCCGGCATCGCGCACGATCGCCGGCTCCCCGGCACCGAGGCGCCTCCGTGAGAGGAGACCGGCGCCGATCACCATCGCCGTGACCAGTGCCGCGATCGCCAGCACTCCGGAACCACGACCCGTAGCTGCCGCGGGCAGTGCAGCCCCTCGGCCGAGCCTGCTCTCCAGCGCCCCGAACACACGCTGCGCGTCGCCGGCGGCGAGCAGCTCTCCTTCCGGTCCATAGAGCACAAAGTGGGGGATGCTTTGGATGCGGTACTGCCGTGCGACCGGGCTTTCCCAGTCGATGACGTCGACCTTGCGCACCGCCAGGGAATCGACGTGTGACTCCGCGAGTCGGTCGACGTGGGGCTCGATGATGCGGCACGGCATACACCAGTCGGCATAGAAATCGAAGAGTACGAGCTTACCGGGTACCAGGTGTGCCTCGAGATCCACCTCCCGTCCCTGGCTGATGACCTCGATGTCCGCTCCATGACCCGGCGCCGGGACCAGGACGAACGCCACGGCCAGCCCCGCCCAGAGCACGGCTGACAATCCCCTCACCGACCGAGACGCGCGCCTCATGACCTCGTCAATGTATCAAATACCTCTCCGTCAGGGACACCCGGTCATGAGGACCTGTGCGTTGACGCGGAACGTCGATTCTTGACCGGGGAGGGGCATGCGGTTCCATCAGGTGTTTGACGAACTCGACGAGTTCATGGCCACCTACCGGGGTGCGATTTCCAGGGAAGGAATGCTTCTGCGAAGCGACACCGAGTACCCCGAGGGTACGGTGCTGAATATCGAGATCTTGCTCGAGGACACGCTTCCGCTGATCTGCGGCACCGCCGGCGTCGTGAAGTTGATTCCCGCCGATCCATCTGGCCGACGGCAATTCGCCGTGGTCCTGGAGTTCCTCCAACTCAACGAGGAGAGCGACGGATTCGTCGATCGTCTCGTCACAGATCTTGAATCGAAGGGTGCCACTCCCTTCTCGTTCTATCAGTATCTGGAGCAGGGCCGAAGAGGCGTCAGGCGATCGCAGACCTCGCCGTTCGACGATGGATTCACTCCGCCTCCGACCTCCGTGAACGCCGACGACTTCTCCGAAGACACCCCCACTCCCGCGGTCGAGAACGACGACGGATCCGCGCGCCCCGGCTCCAGGCACAGGGCGACCCGGAGGTGGTTCTTGGGCGCGGCCGCGTCGTGCGCGGTGATCGTCGGCCTGGTCGTGGTCGGATCAGGCATCTGGCCGCGGCTTCGATCCCCTCGCGAGACCGCTCCCGATTCGTACGTCGCTGTCGCTCGCGGCCGTATCGACGTGACCGCGGCACCCCTACCAGAAGATCCTGAGGAGAGAGTGAGTTCGGTGGCGGAAGGGCCATTCGCCGAACAGACATCTTCCTCACCGGCCACGACCTCGCGTCTCGCGTCGGCAGCCAACATCGAGCGAGTCGACTGGACCGAATCGGGGCTCGCCACCGAGGTGACGATCCAGGCAGACGGGATGCTCGACGGCGCCGCGGTAGGGCATTTTCTCATGTCGGACGACCCACAACCGCGACTGATCATCTACCTCTACGGCATCGGATCCAACGGGCTTGCCTACCGAACCGAGGTCGAAGGCAGCCAGCTCGACGCGATTCGCGTCTGGTATCACGATGACAAGTCACCTGTGCAGCTCCATATCGTTCTCGACTTCACCCACCGGGGGGTGGTCTCCCGCGCGCCCGTGATCGACGGCAACCGCCTGCTGATCACCCTGTTCGACGGCCCGGCGTCGGGTTCGAAACCCTCGACATGATGCTCCAACCGATGGTTCGAGCTGTCGGCTCGGCACGCTGTGAGCCGCCGGGCAACGCCCGCCTCATCGCCCATCACACCGCGACCGGCTGCAGGTGGCGGGGTTGTCGGATCCGATAAACTTGGATCTGGAAGGGACTTCGGAAGGCGGCTGATGAAGCGGTTCGGCAAGTACATCCTGTTGGACCGGATCTCCTCCGGCGGCATGGCCGACGTCTATCGTGCCAAGCTTGTCGGCATCCGGGGTTTCGCGAAGACCATCGCCATCAAGAGGATCCACCCTCACCTCGCTGAACGCCGCCGCTTTCTCCGCATGTTCACCGACGAGGCAAAGATCGCCGCTCGACTCGTCCACCCGAACATCGTTCAGATCTACGACCTCGGCGAGGAGGAAGGCGTCCCATACATCGCGATGGAGTACGTCGGGGGCCGCGACCTGTACAGAGTCGTGAAACGCCTGGTCGTGAACGAGAAGACCTGCCCGTGGTCGTTGGCGACGCGCGTGATGGCCGATGTCTGCGACGGACTGTACTACGCGCACGAGTTTCGCACCCTTGACGGCCAGCCCCAGGAGATCGTACACCGCGACGTCAGTCCGCGGAACATTCTCATCTCGTACTCGGGCGAGGTGAAGCTCACCGACTTCGGCGTCGCACGTGCTCGCGACCGCGAGGAGCACACCGAGCACGGGGTCATCAAGGGCAAGGTCCGCTACATCAGCCCCGAGGGCGCGGCCGGCGCGTCGGTCGACGCCCGCAGCGACCTCTACTCCCTCGGCGTCGTGTTCACCGAAATGATGACCATGGAGCCGTTCAGGGAGGGCTCGAACGAGATGGCGATGTTGCTCGACGTTCGCCACGGCCGCTACGATCGGAGCCGCCTCGCCGGCCTCCCCGAGCCGATCCAGAAGGTGATCGAGCGCGTTCTCGAACCAGAGCCGGAGAATCGTTATCCCGATGCCCAGGCGTTCAAGGAGGATCTGATCGCGAGCGCCGAGGGCGATGCGCGCCCGATGACCGACACCGAGCTCGCCGACTTCATGCAGGAGCAGTTCGCCAACGAGATCAAGCAGGAGCAGGAAGGCGACAGCCTCGCCGAAGGGCAGTTCACCGACGAGACACCCACCCTCTCGGCAGCGCCGTCGTTGGCGTCGGCCGGAGGCCATCCCCTCAACGTGTTCTCGGGCGCCGAAGGTGTCCACCCGCTGTCGTTGAATCTCCCCAAAGGGCGTCAGCACAGGCGGACCGTCCTCCCCTCGGAGGTCCCGCCCGCGCCCGATCTCGAAGGGGACCTGCTGCAGGCCTCGGTCCCCCGCCTGTTGCACAGGCTCAGGGAAGCACGGGAGACGGGACGCCTCGACCTGCGCCGCGAGCCGATTCAGAAGACGCTGTTTCTGGAAAACGGTGAGCCATCGTTCGCCGTGTCCAACGTGGAGAGTGAGTTCTTCGGTGAGTACCTGGTCGCCCGGGGGGCGCTGACCAGGGCGCAGCACGGAACGGTGCTCGATTTCGCCGCCAAGCAAGGCCTCCGATTCATGGAAGCCGCGCTTACGAAGCGGGTGCTGTCGCCCAACGACATCTACCGCTTTCTGGCGGACCAGATCCGGGACCGCATCCTGGAGCTCTTCTCCTGGACCGGTGGGAGTTACGCCTTCTACCGTGACGTTCACGCCCCGGAGCCCGGGATGCCACTCAACCTCCGCACCCATACCCTGATCCACGAGGGCGTTCAGGACCGTGTCCCGTTGGTGGTCATCCGCCGCGCTCTCGAGGGGGTGATGCGACATCGGCTGGTCGCCACGAACGGCAACAGTCTGCCATCGGATCTCCAACTCTCCGGGCGTCAGCAGAGGATCCTCCGTACCATCGAGGAGGATCAGCCCACACCGGACCAGCTCATCAAGAAAGAGAAAGACGAGGAGGCGATCCTCCGCCTGCTCTACATGCTCGATCAGATCGAGCGGATCGAGTTCAAGCCGCCCGAGGCGGTAACCTGACCGCCCACCCGTCCGGGCTATATGCTCTACGCCATAAGCTGTAAGCCCCACCCACGGGTGCTCTTCGTCTTGGCCGTCATCGTCATCGGCCGCCCACCCGCGTCCGCGTCCGCGTTCTCGTCCATGCCCGGCGCTCGCCGCCCACCCAACCGTCGTTGGTCGCTTGTCGCCGGACCGC
>JBFELO010000083.1:0-20849 GCA_041552055.1 Candidatus Sulfomarinibacteraceae bacterium
AATGGCGGGGTGACGACAGCGCCCCGTGCGGGCGTGCCATCTTCAACAATCTTGGGACCTTCTGTGCCCCTCATACCCAGGACTCTCAGGCCCAGGATTGTTGAAGGTGGCAACCGCGGGGAGAACGCCGGGGAGAGGGCGCCTTGGGTGTCAGAGGGGGGAGCGAATGGCAGGGTGACGACAGCGCCCCGTGCGGGCGTGCCATCTTTCACAATGTTGGGACCACCGTCGCCACGGTGGGGCGGTTCTCTCGGGTCCCGACATTGTGACAGGGGGCACCCTCGGGGAACGCCTTCGGGAGATGTCGCGTCACGTCTACGCCAGTCTTTCCGGACGAGATGTCTCGCGCTCAGAGGGCTGCGCGCCTACGGGTGGGGGTGCTCCCTGTTCCCTGCTCCTTGTTCCCGGACGCGTGGGGGCCCGAGCCCCGAGCCCCGAGGCCCTTGTCCCGATATCGTGGCTACGATCCGAGTCGCGTCCGCGTCAACGCCTCCAAACCCCCCGCCAACACCAGCTCCTGGGCCGCCGGGCCGAGCGGGGAAAGCCGGTACTCTTCGCCGCGCCAGGTCGCCTTGGCCCGGCCGAAGTCGACCTCGAGGCCGCCGGTCGGGATCGTCCGCTGCCCGGCCTCGGCTTCGGCCGCGAAGGCAGCGCGGACGGCGTCGGCCAGCGCCGGGCTCTCCAGGCAGATGAATCCGTTGTTGAAGGCGTTGCGCAGGTAGGTCTGGGAGAACGAGGCCGCGATCACCATCCGGATGCCGCGGTACATCAGCGCGGTCGCGGCCTGCTCGCGGGACGAGCCGGTGCCGAAGTTGGCACCTGCCACGAGGATGTCGCCCTCCTCCGCGACGGATTGGAAGTCGGGGTCGTAGTTGGCCATCGCATGGGTCGCCATCTGCTCGGGCGTCAGATCGTCGCGGTAGGTGACGTCCTTGCCGTAGATGCCGTCGGTATTGAGGCTGTCCACCGGCAGCAGCAGCGCGCGGCCCTCAAGGCGCTCGCGAAAGCCCTCGAGGATGTCGACCTCCCGTTCCGGCGATGGAAGCCCGAGGTCTCGGAATCGGTACTCGGGTGAGGGGACATCACCCAGGGTCGGGCCGGTGATGTGACCCGCAACGGCCGATGCCGCGACGACCGACGGGCTTGCCAGGTACGCCTCGGCCTCGCGCGACCCCATCCGGCCCTTGAAGTTGCGGTTGGTGGCCGAGATGCCGACCTCGCCCGGCTCGAGCAGCCCGACACCGAGCCCGATGCAGGCGCCACACCCCGGCGGGAGTGGGCGCGCACCGGCGTCGATCAGGGCCTGCCAGACGCCCTTGGCCTCGGCCTCGGCCTGGATCTCGGCCGACGCCGCGGCGACGTAGAGCTCGACACCCTCGGCGACCCGCTGACCGCGCAGCACGTCGGCGGCCTCGGCGAGGTCGTCGAAGCGGGAGTTGACGCAGGAGAGCAGGTAGGCCTTGTGAACCGCGATCTCCTCGGCGGCGATCTCGGCTGCCGGGCGCGAGACCGCCACCGTGTCCGGCCCGGTGACGTGCGGGGACACCCGGGACAGGTCGAGGACGATCTCGGCGGCGTACTCGGCGTCGGGATCGGGCATCGCCGGTGCGGCGAGCCAGCCCGCGATCATCGATTCGGTGAGCCGATCTCGCATCCCGCGCGAGGTCAGCAGTGATGCGCGCTGGCGCAGGTAGAGCGCGGTCGCGTCGTCGAAAGGAAACCAGCCGACCAGGGCGCCCCACTCGGTGGTCATGTTGGCGATCGTCATCCGCTCCGAAATGGACAGGACGGAGACACCGGGGCCGTGGAACTCGACCGCCGCGTTGAGCACCTCGCCCGAGTTGTAGAGCCCGCACAGGGTGAGGATCACGTCCTTGCCGACCACGCCGCCGCGCAGCCTGCCTTCGAGAGTCACCCTGACGGTGCGCGGCACCTGCCACCAGGTGCGACCGGTGGCCCAGATCGCCGCGGCGTCGGTGCGCACCACCGGCGTGCCGAGCGCGGCCAACGCACCGTACATGTTGGAGTGGGAGTCCGAGGCGACCACCAGGCTTCCGGGAAGGACGAAACCGTTCTCCACCATGAGCTGGTGGCCGATGCCGGCGCCGGCCGGGTGGAAGACGATGCCCTGGTCGCGCGCGAACGTCTCGATCGCCGCGTACTTGGCCAGGTTTCCGTCGGAGGTGTCCTGGACGTTGTGGTCGAGGGCGAAGACGGGCTGCGACGGCTGGGCGACCCGGTCGGCGCCGATGGTCCGAAACTTGGCCAGCACGGCGCTGGTGTTGTCGTGGGTCATGACGTGGCGCGGTCGGATCGTGACCATGTCACCGGTCCGCACCTCGTGACCGGCCGGCAGGTCCACCGCGTGCTCCTGGACGATCTTCTCGGTAATTGTCTGCGGCATAAGTGGTTCCCCCTGGCGAGTGTTGATCCAGAGTCCTGTTTCCCCGGTCCGACCCGACGAAGTCGTTCGTGAACGCTCTCGACGTCACGGGAGCCGACAGATTGTACCCCGGCAGGTGTCGTCGGCCAGCAGTGGTTTCGAGCTATGATGCGCCCCGGAGGCCGCCATGACAGCTGATCCGACGGGTGCGGGCATCGAGGTCGAGGATCGCGCTCGGGACGTTCTGGAACGCCTGGAGCAGCGGGAAGAGACCCTTGCGGTGGCCGAATCGTGCACCGGTGGTCTGCTCGGCGCGACGGTCACCGAGGTTCCCGGAGCGTCGGAGGTGTTTCTCGGGGGCATCATCAGCTACTCGAACGCCGTCAAGGAGGAGATCGTCGGCGTACCCGGGGAGCTCCTCGAGCGCCACGGAGCGGTCTCCGAGCAGGTCGCCCGTGCGATGGCGGCCGGTGTGTGCGAACGGCTCCGCGCCACCTGGGGGGTGGCGATCACCGGGATCGCGGGTCCGAGCGGCGGGACCGACGACAAGCCGGTGGGGTTGGTGTACTGGGCCGTTGCCGGGCCGGAGGGCGTGGCGCCGGAGCACCGGGTCTTCAGCGGCGACCGGTCGACGGTCCGCCTGCGGAGCGTGCAGTCGGCGCTGGATCTGCTGCGGCGGCTGGTTGCCGAGGAGGGACGATGAGCGACGCCGTGCGTGCATTCCTGGCGTTCGAGATCCCGGAGCAGGTCAAGGCCGAGCTCACGGCCAGCCGAGAGATCGTGCGCGCCGAGCTGCCCAGGGCGCGATGGGTGCGGCCGGAGGGGCAGCATCTCACGTTGAAGTTCCTGGACGAGGTCCCTCGCTCGACGTTGGATGAGCTGGCCCGCGATCTCGCTCCACCTCTCGGGAGGGTTCCGAGGGTCACGGTGGAGCTGCACGGAGCCGGGTTCTTTCCCTCGCCGAGGCGGTCTCGGGTGGCCTGGGTCGGGGGTCTGGCCGACGGCGCAGATGCGGTGGTCGCGGCTATCGATGAGGTCGCGGCCGTTCACGGCTTCGACCGAGAACGAAGGCGCTGGTCGCCACACGTGACCCAGGCGCGGCTCAACCGGCCGTGGCCGGCCGATGCCGTGGATCGATTCCTGGAGTGGGGACGCGACCTGCGGCTCGAGCCCTTCGTGGCCCGGGAGGTGGTGCTGTTCTCGAGCGTGCTGCGGCCCGAAGGCGCGGTGTACACTGCGCTCGAGAGGATACCGCTGGGGTGATCTGGGAACTGCTACTGGTCGTGGGAGCCTATCTGCTGGGTTCCGTCCCATCGGCGTTGTTCGTCGTGTGGTTGATGACCGGCCAGGACGTACGGACGCTCGGCTCGGGGAACATCGGCGCCACCAACGCCGCCCGCGCGGGAGGGCTCAGGGTTGGTGCCGTGGTCACCATCCTCGACGTGGCCAAGGGCGCCCTGCCGGTGTGGGCCATGTCGGTGTTCCACCCGGCCAGCGCATGGCTGGCGGCCACGATGCTGGCCGCGGTGGTCGGTCACTGCTACCCGGTCTGGCTCAAGTTCCGCGGCGGCAAGGGCGTGGCGACGGCCTTCGGTGCGTTCCTGGTGCTGTCGCCGTGGTCGGCAGTGACCGGAATCGCGCTGTGGCTGGTCGTGCTCCTCATCTGGCGACGCGTGTCGTTGGCCTCGATGCTGGCCGCCGCGGCATATCCGCTGGCGCTGGTGGTCATCGACGATCCGACCCCGGTGATTCTCGCCGCGGTGAGCGCTACGGCGGTGCTCATCGTGCTGCGGCATCACGACAACATTCGGAATCTTTTGGCCGGTGACGAGCCAAAGATCGACAGCTTTCGTGGGGGTGACAGGTGAGATTGACGGTGATCGGGGGAGGGTCGTGGGGGACGGCGCTGGCCCATCAGATGGCCCGGAGGTCGCACGACGTCGTGCTGTGGGCGCGGGAGCCCGAGGTCGTGGAAGGCATCAACCGGCAGCACCGCAACCCTCTGTTCCTGTCCGATCTCGACCTCGACCACGCGGTGGTGGCAACCGAGGATCTCGCCGAGGCCGCCGGCCACTCGCCGGTGTGGGTGTGGGTCGTCCCGGTCCAGTTCAGCCGCCAGGTGATGGAGCGGTTGTCCGGTGCGGTGTCGGATGGTTCTGTGGTCGTCTCTTCTTCGAAGGGGATCGAGACCGACACCCTCGAACGCATGGACCAGCTCGCCGCAGAAACCCTGAGCTTGCCCGCGAATCGCTTCTGCTGCCTGTCGGGTCCGACCTTTGCCCGAGAGGTCGTGCTCGGTCATCCCTCGGCCGCGGTTCTGGCCTGCCCCGACCTCGACCGTGCCGCGCGCCTCCAGGAGGAGTTCTCCGACCAACACCTCCGGCTGTACGTGGGCAACGATCTGATCGGCGTGGAGCTCGCCGGGGCGCTCAAGAACATCATCGCCATCGCAGCGGGCATCATCGACGGGCTCGGACTCGGTAGCAACACCCAGGCCGCCCTCATGACCCGTGGCCTGCACGAGATCACGCGTCTCGGTGTCGCCCTGGGGGCGGACGTCATGACCTTTCGCGGGCTCGCCGGCATGGGCGACCTGGTCCTGACCTGCACCGGTGGGCTGTCACGCAACCGCACGGTGGGTCAGCGTCTCGGCCGGGGCGAGAGTCTCGAGGACATTCTCGGATCCATGCGCGAGGTCGTCGAGGGTGTCCGGACGGCCCCGGCGGCGGCCAGGCTCGCCGCGCAGAACGGAGTCGAGATGCCGATCACCGATGCGGTCACCAGCCTGCTGAAGGGCGAGGTGGACCCGCGGACCGCGCTCCGTGAGCTGATGACCAGGGATCTCAAGGTCGAAACAGCGCTCTGAACAACTTCCGCGCCCGTGGGAGGGGATGAGGGGTTGACCGGCCGCTGCGCGGCCTGGGGGTGAGGGGATGAGGGCTTCTCAGAAGCTGGTCCGGTGTTCCCCCATGCCCCCACTCCCACATGTCCTCGGGTGGGTGGGCGGTCCAGCGACCAGCAACCAGCGACGAACGACGGTCGGGCGGCGCATCCACCATCCAGGATCCAGCATCCAGCATCGGCCGGGGTGGCCGGGCGCGGTGGGATCTCTCGCACCTATTGGGCGCCCTGGGTGTCTGATGGGCGATGCGACGGGCAGGCCGACGACAGCGCCTCGTGCGGGGTGCCGTCTTTCACAATGTTGGGACCACCGTCGCCACGGTGGGGCGGCTCTTCCGGGTCCCAACATTGTGACAGGGGGCACCCGCGGGGAGCGCGCTGGGGAGTGGGCGCGTCGGGGATCAGGCAATCGATGCGACAGGCAAGCCGGGCACGGAGACGGATACGGAGACGGAGACGGGATGACCGGCCTACGGTCTCGATTCCGACTCGCCAGTCGGAGGTGTGTGCTGATTCTCGGTGGGGAGGGCCGCCGCCTCGAGCGACGACAGAAGCTCGGGAGTGGGCTCAAACCTCCCGGCTCGAGCGTCAGCTAGCAAGGAGAGGGCAATGTCGGCCAGGTCCTCGCGCGCGATCTCGAGCTGCCGTGGGTCGTCGCCGCAGAGACCGAGAGCCTCGGTTTGCGCGCGTGTCATCTCGAAGAGCTGGAGCAGAATGATTGGATCGCCGACCGGCGATGACCCACGATGGAGCTGTACGGCCCGCGTGTATTGGCCTGCGGCGGCGCAGGACTCGCCTCGGGCCATCAGCACGTTGGCCAGGTTGTGGCGCAGTTCGGGTCGATTCGGAAGCTCCTGGACCGCCCTTTCCAACCACCTGCGTGCGTTGTCCAGATCGCCGGCACGAGCGTACATCCCGCCGAGGGTGTTGTAGCCCATCGCAGATTCTGCCTCGGCGAACGGGATGGCCGTCAGCCCGAAGATGGCCGCCCAGATGAGCAGCATAGCGGCCAGCGGTCGCCAGGCACGCCTCCGGACGGCGTCGATCAAACCATCGATCGCGGTGGCCGCGAACAGGACGTACACACCGACCACCGGGAGACGGTACCGCCCGAATACGAAGAACAGAATGACAGAAGCCGCAGAACCGACCAGCACGAGCGCGAGGAGGCGAGCGTTGCGGAGACGACGCACCAGAAAGAGCCCCGGCACGGAGAGGCCGACGATCAAACCGAACGAGACCGGTGCGAGCCACAGGTGGGGCTCCAGTTCGCGAAATATGCGGTAGTCCACGACGTCCATGATCTCGGCGTTGGCGTGAAAAAGAAGGGTCTTCTTGAGCGTCAGTCCGGCCCACTCGGCGGGGCTCTCGGCAATCTCCCCGAGTGTGCGTTGGACCCAGAAGCTCGAAACCTCCGACGGCCACAACGATCGACCCGAGGCGGCCTCGGCAAGGGTCACGGCGTCGTACTTCTCCTGGGCGGGGTGGCCGCGACCGGGCCGCAGCGCCTCATAGGTTCCACTCGCCCCTCGATGGTTGCCGATGTAGAAGTTGGTCCCGCCCTGGTACGTGGTGGGCACGAAGTCCGACGCCGCGACCGCGTTGTGCGCCGTTGCCGGAAGGATGCCGATCGCGATCCCCACCAGCCACACCCCGAGCGATGCCGGCGTGAGGCGTCCGCGCCGGTGCTCGAGGATCAGGCCGAGGAAGATGAACGGGAGGAGCACGAGCACATTGCCGCGCAGCAGGGTCAGCACGCCGAAGACCGCACCGCTGGCGAACCACGCACGCATCCCCCCTCGATCGAGAGCCCGAAAGAGCAGCAGCAGCGAGAGGCTCGTCATCACCACGGCGAGCGTCGACTTGAGGACCAGCCACTCGTGCATGTACATCGGACCGAACAGCAAGGTGAGAGCGGCGGCGAACCAGGCCGCCCTCTTGCTGGCGAGGACCCGATCGGCCAGCAGCAGGACCAGCCCGACGTTGAGGGCGCCGAGTACCACCTGCAGGATCAGAATGACGGGCACGCCCTCGCCCGCGAGTCGAAACAGCCCGGCGAGCAGGTAGGGGTACAGAGGGGCAAAGTAGAACGCGTCGTCCCGCACCACGCCCTCTCGGAGGATGGATTGAGCTTCCTCGACGTGGTACGACTCGTCGTTTGTGAGCCCGACCACGAACGGGTTGTCCCACGCGGCGACCAGAAAGGCGACCTTGACGGTGAGGGCGATGAGAAAGACGGCGGCGAGACGGTATCGGACGAGGTGCTCGGGGCGTGGGATCGCCATCGGTGTCCGGAGTCTATCGCACTCCCGCGGCGGGTCCCCACCAGGTTGGGGGCTTCACCCCGCCTGGTACTCGGACTTGGGTACGCGGAGGCCCGGGACCAACTGCCGCTCGGCGATGATCTCGATCGCCTTCGGCTCCTCCGGGCAGACCGACTCACACAGCCCGCAACCGGTGCAGGCACCGCTGCCCACGAGCGGCCGCCCCCCGATCATCATGATCGCGCGGTCGGGGTAGGGGCAGACCTGGTAGCACCGGTCGCAGCTCGAGCCCCGGAACGTCACGCAGCGGCGGGGATCGACCCTGGCAATGCCGATCCGTACCCGTTCCGGACCGCCGGGGTTGATCAGAGCGCCGTCGGGACAGGCGGCGACGCACGGCAAGTGGTCGCACAGTACGCACGGTTTTACGGCAGGGTCGATACCGGGCAGCCGGTCGTCATCCTGGACCGTGATCATGTTGAGGCAGTCGTTCGGGCAGACCGGAACGCAGTCGCCGCATCGGCTGCACGCCTCGAGGAACTTCTCGTCCGGCGCGAGGGCACCCGGGGGACGAAGCAACTCGTCCGGGCTTCGACCGCGCCGGGTCGGCGACGCCTTGCGAAGCGACGACAGCCAACCCGTCAGTAGGTCACGTCTCGACGGTCGGCGGTCCATGGCTCAGCCCACCGCCCCGACCGGGACCGGGATGCCGTCCCAGTCCACAACGCGGGTCAGACGATCGATGTCGGCGTCGCCGACCGCCGTGGTCACGAGGGTGTCGATGTCGAGGTCTGCCTCGGCGCCGTCGAGCTCACGTGCGCGCGACCGGGTTGCGGGGTTGGCCGGCAGCAGGTAGGAGCAGCAGTCCATGTGAGGCTCTATGGAGATTTCGTAGCTGCCGATCCTACGGGCCAGGGAGATGATTTCCTGTTTGTCGAAGCCGATCAGAGGTCGCAGCACCGGCAGGGTGGCGACCGCTTCGACCGCCGCGAGGTTCTCGATGGTTTGTGACGACACCTGGCCCAGAGACTCTCCTGTCACCAGCGCGTGGCTCCCGAACCTGCCGGCGATGCGCTCGGCGATGCGGAGCATGAATCGTCGGTACAACAGCACCCGAAACTCCGCTGGGCAGCGTGCCACCACCTGCTCCTGAATCGGCAGCAGGGGCACCATGGCGAGCCGGCACGGCCCCTGGTATCGGTTCAGAACCGCGACCAGCTCGCGGACCTTGTCGAGGCTCGCCGGGTCGGTGCGCGGTATCGAGTGAAAGTGCACGAAGTCGAGCCGCATGCCCCGCTTCATCGTCAGGAAAGCAGACACCGGGGAGTCGATGCCGCCCGACAGCATCCCCAGGGCGCGTCCGCTGACCCCGACCGGCAGTCCGCCCGGGCCAGCGACCTTTTGCGTCCAGAGGAAGAACCCGTTTTCGTCCAACAGCAGGTGAACCGTCAACTCGGGGTTGCGGAGGTCCACCCTCCACGAGGTGCGCTCCTGAACGTACTGACCGATCTCGCGCTCGATCTCGGGCGACGTCATCGGGAAGCGCTTGTCGGACCGGATGCAGCGGACGGCAAAGCTGGTCGCGGCGATGGAGTCGAGGTGGGGGCCCAAGGTCGCCTCGACCTGTTCGATGGTGTGCCCGCAATGGGAGGTCGGCATCATCGAGTTGAGGCCGAACACCGTGGACAGACGCCTCGCGACGTCGACGAAGGGGACCTCCTTCGAGAAGGTGATCAGCACGCGCCACGCCGGTCGTTGCACGCGTGCCACGGGGAGATCGGCCAGTGCGTGGCGAACGTTCTCGGTCAGTCGGCGCTCGAACCAGCGCCGGTTTCCCCCTTTGAGACTGATCTCGTTGGTGGTCGCGAGGACCTGTGTGGTCGACTCCATCCGGACGAATGTACCACTGCGGTCGGACACGAGGATCTGTGATGGGGAGCCCGAGATTCAATGGCGCCCAGTCAAAGGCGGGTTCACGGCAGGACGATCTCGACCGGCACCGGAGCGAAGCTCAGCGCGAAGATGACAAAGGCGAGCCAGCCGGTCACTCGTCTTCGGCGGTCGAGCGAACGATCCTCGTCGAGAACGGGCGGATGGCGAAGGCCAAGCAGGGTTACGATCAGCGACCACATCCACCAGCCGGGCCACAGGAAGCCCAGGCCGACCAGTGCGACCAGCAGGAACCACACCCCGTGGCGATGCCATCGACCGAAGAGGGCATATCCAACGTGGCCTCCATCGAGCTGAGAGAACGGCAGCATGTTGAGCGCGGTGACGAGCAGGCCGAACCACGCTGCCCACGCAGTCGGGTGCAGAAAGATGTCCTCCGAGGGACCGAGTCCTGGAAAGAACAGGCCCCGTGCCAGCAACCGGAACGCGAGCGGCTCGCCGAAGTAGATCAGCGGCTGTTCCGGATCGATCAGCTGGATCTCGGAGAGGCCGAGTCCGAGTAACAACCAAGGAACCGTCATGACGAATCCCGCGATCGGTCCGGCGGCGCCCACATCCAGCAGCTGACGGCGAGTTCGGATCGGCTCCTTGATGCGGATCACGGCCCCGAAGGTCCCTGGGCTGTAGGGGAACGGGATCGGCATCGGCAGGAAGTACGGCAGGGTGGCGCGCAGTCGATGGGCACGGGCGGCCCACAGATGCCCCATCTCGTGAGCACCGAGAATCAGCAGCAACGGGATGGAGAACTTGAGGCCTTCGAGCAATAGCAGTGGATCGGTGCCACGCTCGAAGACGTCCGGGCTTTCCAGCCAACCGAAGTAGAGGCCGCCGCAGAACGTGGTGGACAGCAGCGTGGCCCCGAGCAGGAGGACGTGGAGCCAGGGGAGAGCCGGTCGGCGTGAAAAGGCCCCGGCAGAGAGACCGCCGGGGCCGGGGAAGGATTGCGGATCGTTTGCGTTCACGCTACTTCATGTTGCGGAGCGCTTTGCCGGGTTTGAAGCGAATGGTCTTGCCGGGCGGAATCTCGACCTCGCGACCGGTTTTCGGGTTGCGGCCGATACCGCGTTTGCGGTCCTTGACCTGGAAGACTCCGAAGCCGCGGAGCTCGATTCGGTCACCGCGAAGGAGAGCTTCTTTCATGCCTTCGAAGAGTGCGTTTACGGCCTCGGTGGCTTTCGGTTTGGGCAGGTCAGCAGCTTCCATGACCCTATCGACGAGATCTGATTTGATCATCCGCTCCTCCCTCTAATTGACCGGAACTGAGACATTACCGTCTAACCCATCGTGTGTCAAGGGTTAGCTCGGATGATCCTGCGCCGCAGTCGCCGGATCGTACAGCGTCAGAACGGAACGTCGTCGGTGTCGTCGGGAAACCCCTGAGCGACGCCTGCGAAATCGTCGCGTGGAGCACCGGCATCCGCTCCTTGCCTGGACCCCAGCATTTCCATGGTCTGGGCATGGATCTCGGTGAAGTACTTCCGCTGGCCGTCCTGCTCGTACGTACGGGTTCGAATCGACCCTTCGATATACAGTTGCTTGCCCTTGGTGACGTAGCGATCCACGATCTCGGCGAGCTTGCCCCACGCAACGATGTTGTGCCACTCGGTGCGTGGATTGCCGTTCTCGTCCTTGTAACGCTTGTCGGTGGTGGCGAGCGAAAACGTGGCGATGTGGGTCCCGCTGGGCAACGATCGCATCTCCGGGTCACGGCCGACATTTCCCACCAGAATCACCTTGTTGATACCCATCGGTCGACTCCTTCCCGCGTGGACGGGTTGGCGTGATCGTAGCACATGCCGCCGGGCATCCGACAGGCAGGGGAGACGCTCATTCTGTTTGGCCTGTTGGATCCGAAGATCGTTGACTACCCACTCGCAGAAACCGTATCCGTCTTCGTGCCCGATTCTTCCGCGTGGGACTCGGATACGGATACGGATACGGAGACGGGGGCCCAGCCCGAGTCGCGAGGGTAGGCGACGCGCGTGCCGGTGTTACTCTTCCGACATGAACCACGAGGAGCGGCTGCTGCACCACGCGACCCGGATGGCAGCCGTGACCATGGTCAGCCGCCTGACGGGCTACGTACGGGACAAGGCCCTGGCGTGGGTTTTGGGGGCGGAGGCCCTCAACGACGCCTTTCGGACGGCGTTTCGGATTCCGAATGCGTTCCGGGCGCTGCTCGCGGAGGGCGCGCTTCACGCGGCCTTCGTGCCCGCCCTCGCGCAGCTCGCCGACGAGGGCGAGGCGGGGCGAGAGGCGCGGGATTTGGTCCGCGGACTCGCCGCGGCCCTGGTCCTGGTGTTGGCCGTCGTCGTCGGGCTCGGCGTGCTGTTCTCGCCGTGGCTGGTGAGGCTGTACGCGCCCGGTTTCGTCGCCGATCCGGAGAAGTACGTCGCCACCGTTCTGATGAACCGGATCATGTTTCCCTATCTCGCGTTCATCTCGCTCGCGGCGTTGTGTCAGGGCATCCTCAACAGCCGGGATCGGTTCTTGTTGCCGGCGGCGACGCCGATCCTTTTCAACCTGACGATCGTCGTGGGGGCCTGGGCGGTGGCGCGGGAGTGGGGAAACGCCACCGTTGTGCTCGCCGGCGCCGTGATCGTCGGTGGATTGCTGCAGTTCGTCGTCCAGCTGCCGTCGGTGTGGTCTCTCCGGTTCGCGATCCGTCCGTTGTGGAAAGCGGTCCGCAGCCCTGGTGTGCAGCAGGTGCTGCTGTTGATGGTGCCAGGTATCGCGGTGTTGGGCATCAACCAGCTCAACCAGTTCGTCACGAACAGGTTCGCGTCGTTTCTCGGCGACGGCGCGGTGACGGCGTCGTTCTATGCGTACCGCGTGACCGAATTGATGTACGGCGGGATCGTTGTCCAGCTGACAACGGTGCTCCTGCCCGTGCTGTCGCGCCAGCTCCGCGAGCGGCCGGAGTCGGCGCCTGCGACGTTGCTCGACACGGTTCGGCTCGTCAGCTTCATCACTCTCCCGACCGCGACGGTGCTCGCGGTGGCTTCGCGTCCGATCACGGGCCTGCTGTTCGGGGGGGGCCAGTTCGGCACCGCGGCGGTCGATCTCACCGGGGCGACGCTGGCGGCGTACGCGTTCAGCCTGGTGGGTCTCGCACACGCCAAGGTGTTTGCGAGCTCGTTCTTCGCGCAGAAGAACACGCGGACGCCGATGTGGTGTAGCGCGTTCGCGCTCATTCTGTTCACACTGAGCGCCTGGGTCCTGGTCAAACCCCTCGGCGTGCCCGGGCTGGGACTCGCGAACACGATCGCGATGGTCGGCTATGCCGGACTGCTCACGGCACGCTACGTGTGGTCGTACGGCTTCGCCGACGTGCCCGTCGGCCCGACCATCACGTCGCTCGTTCGTCAGCTCGGGGCCAGCGTCGCGGTCGGCCTCGGCGTGTGGCTGGCCCGCGGTTGGCTGGTCGGGGTCGTCGAGACCGGGATCGCAGAGGCACTTCGGGTGGGGGCGGTCCTCGCGGCGGCGACGCTCCTCTACGTGGGAATCGTGATGGCACTCGGCGGGCGCGAACCGGCCGCGCTGGTGGCGGCGCTGGGCCGCAGGAGGCAGCGGTGAGGCTCGTGATTCAGAGAGTGTCGCGCGCCGAAGTGCGGGTGGACGGCGCCCCGGTCGGTCGCATCGGGACCGGCCTGCTGGTGTTGGTTGGGCTGGAGCGCGGCGATACCGCGGAGCAGGTGGAGCGCGCCGCGGGCCGGGTGGCCTCCTTACGCGTGTTCGAGGACGCCGGCGGGAAGATGAACCGCGGGTTGGAGGAGGTGGGCGGCGAGGTGCTCGCCGTGTCGCAGTTCACGCTCGCCGGTTCGATGCGTCGTGGTCGGCGGCCGAGCTTCGACGGGGCGATGGCGGGAGACGAAGCCGAGCCGATGTTCGAGAGCTTCGTCGAGGCGTTGCGGGCGCATCAGGTCCGTGTCGAGACGGGCGTGTTCGGGGCAACGATGGAGGTGGAGCTCGTCAACGACGGCCCCGTGACACTGCTGTGGGAGGACCCTCCAGAGAGTGCCAACTCCGGGGCCTGACTTGGGTGTCAGCTGGTCGACGCGAGTGGCAGGCCGACGACAGCGTGATCTGCGGGGTGCCGTCTTTGACAATGTTGGTGGCACCGCCACCGCGGTGGAGCAGTTGCCTGGGCCCCAACATTGTCTAAGGGGGCACCCTCGGGGAGCGCGCGGGGGAGAGGTCGCCTCGAGTGTCACGCAGTCGATGCGAATGGCAGGCCGACGACAGCGCGTCGTGCGGGCGTGCCGGGCATGACGTTTCGAGGACGTTCATCGTCGGGAATATCGTGAGGCGTCGAGGCCGCGAAACGTCCATGCCGGGCTCCCACGGCGAGCGCGTCGAGGAGAGGGCGCGTCGAAGCTCAGCCGACCTCACCCATCGAGAAAACCGCGGCGCGCAGAGGGCTGCGCGCCTGCGGGTGGGGGTGGTTCAGCGACCAGCGACGAGCGACCAGCGACAGCCGAGTGCCGGGCTGGGCGTGAGGGGATTCTCGTCGTGCGCCTCGATACCCCCACGCCCACACGCCCCCGAGCCCCCAGGCCCTCCTACGACTCTCCCCCAGCCTTCCCGTTCGCCTGCCAGACCTCCCACATGTCCTCGGCCACGTCGAAGTGCCCCAGGGCCTCGGCGAGCTGGTTGTCAGCCTCGATGGCGAGGCGGTAGCCAGCCTCGAGACCGAGCGTGGCGTTCAGGATTTCCACGTGGAGCCCGCGCCCCACGTCCTCGATCGCCTGCTGGTCCTCGCGCAGCAGGGCGAGGTCCTCAGAGGAAAGCATCTCACCCCGCACCGCCCACTCGAGGAACTCGTCGATGTTCTCCTGATCGGCCTGAAACGCCTCGGCAAAGGCGATCTTGTCGGCCTCGGGGACGTCTTTGAGGAGTTCGACGGCGTGTCCGAAGAAGGCCGCCTGCCCATAGAGCCGTACCACGGGATCTGCGAACGATCGGCCGATCACTTCCACATCCGGAGTGATACCGCCGCCGCCCAGCACGGTGCGCCCGGCTTCGGTCTCGTAGGTCGTCGCAGCGGGGTCCGTCGCGACCACTCCGTTGCGATGAGTGATGTAGTCGATGAACGAGTCGTAGTTGCGCTGGATCGAGCGACCGGCCGGGGTGAAGTAGCGGGCGGTGGTGAGTGCGAGGCCGGTGTCACGGACGGAGAAAACCGTCTGCACCAGCCCCTTGCCCCACGTCACCTCGCCCAACACCAACCCGCGGTCGTGGTCCTGAACGGCGCCGGCAACGATTTCCGACGCCGATGCCGAGCCTTCGTTCACCAGGACGATCAGCGGACCGTGAAATCGTTCTCCCTTGCCGGGTGCGCTGAACGTGGAGTTGCTCTCCGGTGTTCGACCTCTGGTCGACACGATCAGCTGCCCCTCGTGGAGAAAGGAGTCGGAGACCCCGACCGCAGCGTCGAGCGGTCCGCCGGGGTTGGTGCGCAGGTCGAAGACCAACCGCGTCATTCCTTGATCCGTCAACTCCTGGATCGCCTCGTCGACCTCACGAACGCTGGTATTCGAAAACTCCGACAGCCGGATGTAGCCGATAGCGTCGTCCATCATGAACGCGAAACGGACCGAGTTCTGAGGAATTCGGGCGCGGGTGATGTCGACGTCAAACGGCTCGTCCATCCCGGGTCGCCGGATCGTCAGCCGAACCGTGGTGCCCTCCGGTCCGCGCACCAGGTCGACGACCTCGTCCAGGGTGATCTCCTCGGTGGATTGCCCCTCGACACCCGTGATCACGTCGCCGGTGCGGAGTCCCTGGCTCGCGGCCGGCGTGCCCGCCATCGGTGCGATCACCGTGACCTGGCCGTCACGACGCGAGATGATGATGCCCACGCCGAAGAAGGAGCCCTCCTGCCGGGTCCTCATGCGCTGAAACGACCTGGGGTCGAGGTAGTTGGAGTGAGGATCGAGCACCTCCAACATCCCACCGATTCCGTCGTAGATGAGATCCGACGCCTCGTGTTCTTCGGGTAACCACTCGAGCAGGTTGCGGACGATCTGCGATGCACGCAACACGAGTTCGGTTTCATCCTCGGGAATCGAACGCTCGCCGAATATGGCGCCGCCCGCGGCCCCGAGCACGAGCACCGTGATTGCACCGATCAGCAGTCGGGATCGGCGTTGCGATGTCTCCATGATCCTCCCGTGCGAAGCCAAATAGGCCCCACCAGCACTTTATACGAACCTCCGGTGATCCCGAAATCATCCCATGAGTCTTCACGCCGGGCCACGATCGGCTCCCGAGTGGCGGTGCCCGGGCCGACGTGCGGCTATACTAGCCGCGGAGGGACGCGTGTTCGGAACCATCGGAATGCCGGAGCTCATCCTCATCTTCGCGGTGGCGCTCCTGCTGTTCGGTCCTCGCAAGATGCCCCAGATCGGCCGTTCGATCGGGCGCGCGTTGGGCGAGTTCCGTCGGGCATCCAACGACTTCAAACGCACGATCGAGGATGAGGTTGCGGCCGACGAGATTCGAGAGGTCGAGCGCGATCTCAAGGAGATCCGGCAGGTCGGGCACGACGTCGTCAAAGGGGTTGATCCAGGGATTCTCGACGACACCCCGGACCTTAGCTCAGACGAAAACTCAAAGGAGCGGGATTCGACGTGAGTTCCGCCGCAGAGTTACCCGAGCGCGGGACGGAAGAGGAGGCCGAAGAGCTTCCTCGCATGACCCTGCTCGATCATCTCGACGAGCTGCGGCGGAGGCTCTCCTGGTCCGCGGTTTCGATCTTCGTCGCCTTTCTCGGATGTTGGTACTTCGCGCCGGAGATCTTCAAGTGGCTGGAGAAACCGATTCTCGATGCACTGCCGGAAGGTGAGCAACTCGCCTTCACCGATCTCGCCGGTCCGTTCATGCTGTACATCAAGGTGGCCCTGTTGGCCGGCATATTCGTCGCCTCTCCGGTCCTGTTGACCCAGGTGTGGCTGTTCATTCGACCGGGCCTGTACCGTCGCGAACGCCGATTGGCGCTGCCGTTTGTCGTGTTCACCAGCGCGTTCTTCGCGGCCGGAGGCTACTTCGGGTACCTGGTGGCGTTTCCGATGGTGGTGCGCTTCCTGCTGGGCGTCGGTGAGGACTTCAGGCAGGTGGTCACGATCCAGGCCTACTTCGGCATGATGACCAAGATCCTGCTCGGCCTCGGACTGGTGTTCGAGATGCCGATGCTGATATTCTTCCTCGCCCGGCTCGGAATCGTCGACGCACGCAAGCTCATTCGCTGGTTCAAGTGGGCGGTGTTTCTGATATTCGTGGTGGCCGCCATCATCACCCCGACACCCGACATCGCGACCCAGACCGTGTTCGCGGTCCCCATGATCCTGCTCTACCTTCTGGGCATTGGCATCGCCGCCGTGTTCGGCCGGAAGGAGGAGGAGTGACACGCTGACGGATCGTGAGCGACTGGATCGCTGCGCCGGACGCCTTCTCGGGAAAGTCCGGCGTACCTGCCGGCGCTGGGACCTGACTCCCGAAAACGCTCGTGTAGCGGTGGCGATATCGGGCGGTGTGGACAGCCTGGCGATGGCGTACTTGCTGGTTCGCAACAACCCCACTCTGCGGAGTCCACTCGACTTGCGGGGTTTCCACGTTCGTTTGGGTGCGGAGGGGCCCACAGAAGGGGTCACGGAAGAGGTGCGGGCGTTCTGCGCCGAAATCGGTCTCGGACTCGAGCAGGTGATGCCGAGGTTCGAGCCGACGGACGTGGCGCCGTTCGACTGTTATCGCTGTGCTCGGGTGCGACGACGGACGCTGTTGGAGGTCGCGAGCGGCGCAGGATACAGTCACCTGGCCCTCGGGCATCACGCGGACGACGTGGTTGAGACCTGGTTGTTGTCGCTGTTCTACACCGGGCGCGGCGACGCGTTATCCCCGTCACGCAGCTATTTCGAGGGTGCGGTGACCGTGGTGCGCCCCCTGTACGAGCTGCGAAAGCCCGAGATCGAGCGGCTCGCACGGCTTGCATCCTTCCCAGCCGCATCACCCGTGTGCGGCCGCGAGAACGATGCTCGTCGACGGCGCGTCGCGGACGCCCTCGTCAGTCTTGGACGGGATCAGAAACTGGTCCGCAGGCAGCTATTCTGGGCGGCGGTACGGCAGCTGGAAGACAACGGATTGGACCGAGAGGAGTGAGCGCCGTGGCGGAATCGGGTGCAGATCCCGTGTCGTGGGAAGCAACGTGGCAGGTCGAGTTTCCGGCCGCCGATCGTGAGCAACTCCTGCTCTCCCTGGTGGTGCGCGACCTCGTGCACGGCGCATCTTTTGACGTCGAACTCGCCGAGCCCGGAGCCATGATGGAGGTGGACTGTCTGGCCGGTGACGAGCAGCAGCACGACGTCTATCGGCTGCTGGTGACGGCTCGAGTTCACGGTCCCGAGGACCGGGAGTCGCTGCAGCGGCTCACCGAAGAGGTGCTCGAGGAGCTGGTCGCAGAGGCCGAGCGGTCGGTCGAGGCGTGCCGGTGGCTGGCTTCCCTCGCGGTCGACAGCCTCACCTTCGAGGTGGTGCCGGAGGATGAAGAGAGGTGGGACCTGGTGATCCCGGATTGGCTGGCGCCCGATGGAGCCGAGGTGCCGTTCGGGTTCCGATCGGTCGTCACCGAGACCATGGCGCGATGGCCGAGCGATGCGCTGCTCGATGCCCACGGTCGGGTGGTGCTTGTGCCCCATGAGGGGATTGCGTATCTGTGCGCGATTCCGGCGCCGGCCGACGACGGCCTGCCGGTGGTGCACTAGGGTGCACCATGCCGATCTCGACAACTCAGGCTCCCTCCGTTCCCGTACCCGAACAGATCCTCCGGACGGACCACACAAGGTTCTGGGTTGTCGTCAGATAAAACGAAGAGCCGACAGCCCCGGCTTTTCGGGAACGGGAACGACAGGACGGCCAACCTGACGAAAGGCGACAGGCATGGGGAACGCTCGACTCCGCCTTGTCGGCCCCGGGCGAGCGGTGTATACTCCGCGTCCTCGGGTGGACATCCACCCCGTGTGGAGGTGTGTGCGATGGACCTGATTCGTGAAGTAACCCAGGAATACCTCAAGAGCGACATTCCCGATTTCCGACCGGGCGACAACGTCAAGGTCCACGTCCGCCTGAGGGAAGGCGAGAAGGAACGCATCCAGGTGTTCGAGGGTCTGGTGATCGCACGCAAACACGGCGGAGTCTCGGAGACCTTCACCGTTCGCAAGATCTCGTCAGGGATCGGAGTCGAACGGACGTTCCCGCTCCACTCGCCGTCGGTCGCGAAGATCGAGGTCTCTCGGCGAGGACGTGTCCGACGCGCCAAGTTGTATTACATCAGAGGTTTGCGCGGAAAGGCAGCCCGCATCAGAGAGCGTTCCCGCCTCCGCTGATGACCCGAGGTCCGCTCGGTGTCCGGGACAGAGCACTTCTCAAAAACGCACGACGGATCATAGGGATCGACGAAGTCGGTCGGGGATGCCTCGCCGGCCCGGTGGTGGTGTGTGGTGTCGCGTTCCGTCGGATACCGAGCAACCCACTCGTCCGGGACTCCAAACGGCTCTCGCACCGCCAACGTGTCGAGGCTGCCGAGTGGATCCGCAGGTCCTGTGACGGTTGGCTTCTCACAGAGGTGTGGGTGGAGGTGATCGACCGGGTGAATATCCTCGAGGCCACGCGGTTGGCGATGAGCGCCACTGCGCGGGCACTGTCTTCGACCGGGTCCGTGCTGGTGGTCGATTACGTGGAACCGAGCGATGTTTCGTGCCCGGTGTTTGCGTCGCCGGCCGCGGACGACGCCTTCTTTTCAGTCGCCGCGGCTTCGATTGTCGCCAAGGTGCACCGCGATCACATCATGACCGATCTCGACCGCCGCTACCCGTCTTGGAGCTGGAAAAACAACAAGGGTTACGGCACTCGGGAACACCGATTGGCGCTCCAACGGAGCGGCCCAAGCTTCTTACACCGCAAGAGCTTCGGCTGGTCGCCTGTGCTACCATGAATTTTGTCGGTCAAGGCGTTGGGGGACAGGTCTGTCATGGCTCCAAGTCGGGATAAAATCCTTCGAGAAGCTGAGAAACTCGTCCAAAAGGGGAAGGTCGAGCAGGCGATCCGCGAGTACGAAAAACTGCTGAAAAAGAACCCCAACGACGCCAACACGATCAATCGGGTTGGTGACCTCTACGGCAGGGTCGGGCAGATCGACAAGGCGGTCGAACTGTACGAACGCATCGCCGAGCATTTCACCCAGGACGGTTTCACAACCAAGGCGATCGCGATTTTCAAGAAGATCAATCGCCTCGCCCCACAGCGCCTCGATATTTTCGACCGACTCGCCGACCTCTATCTGCAGCAGGGATTGATGGTCGAGGCGAAGAGCCAGTACCAGATTCTTGCCGACTGGTATATCAAGAGCGGTGATCAAGACAAAGCGGTCGACATCCACCGCAAGCTCGTCCTCATCGACCCCAACAACCACATGGCGCACCTTCGTCTCGCCGACCTCCTGATGCAGGGTGGAGAGGTGAGTGAAGCGCTTGGAGTCTACAATCAGCTCGGGCAGGTCCTGCTGGAGCGGAACAAGCTCGACGAGGCGGAGCGCCTGTACCGTCATGCTCTGGATCAGGATCCCCCGGAGGGGGAGTTTCTGGCGCCACTCTGTGATGCGTTGCTCGACGCGGGGCGCACCGCGACGGCCCGCGAATTCCTCCAGGCGGCGGTGCAGAGATCGACTGATTCACCGGTCCTTCGGTTGATCGAGGTGCGTGCCCACCTCGCGTTCGGCGAGTCCGATGAAGCGCTCACCAAGGCTCGCGCCGCGTTGCAGGAGCGGCCGGACGATTCCGAGATCCGGTGTCTCGTGGCGCGCGCGTTGCTGTCGACCGGCGAGGTGACGGAGGCTCGAAATACGCTGCTTCCGGCCAGCGAGCAACTGACCGAGCGAGGAGAGTTCGCGGCGGCGCAGAAGCTCCTCAATGAGCTACTGGGTGCGCTGCCGAACGATCAGGAGGTTTTGAGCCGCGCGTTGAAGGCGTACCGATCCTCGGGCGACGAGGAGATGATCCACAAGCTCTCGGTGTCACTGGCCGACAGTTGTTATGACGACGAGAACTTCGAACAGGCCCAGCATTTGTACATGGACTTGCTCCGAGCCGACCCGAACAACGATCTCTACCGGCAGCGCTTGGCGGAGATGCAGGGGGTGCGGCCCGAGGACATCATCGTGGTGTCGGACGAGAAGGAAGCCGCGGTCGCGTCGGACGATGGCGCCGAGCCGCCGGCCGAGGTCGTGTCGACACCGGAGGAGGCCGGCGAACCGGCGGGGGTCCAGGGATCGGCCGACGGGGAGTTCGACCCCGAGGAGC
>JBFELO010000084.1:0-20657 GCA_041552055.1 Candidatus Sulfomarinibacteraceae bacterium
CGACCATCAGAGTGCGGATAGAAGCGAGACGGGCCGATCATCCAGATCGCTGCCGATACACGCAAGGAGGCATGCCAACGACTGATCCCTACTTGACGACGCCGGCCTACTCATAGAAGGTACGACCTTGTGCGGCTGATGGTCGACGAGAGAATGCCAGCCGTGCGGGCCGCACAATGCTCGTACCTGGCAACCCCGGGGAGCGCCCCGGGGAGATGGCGAGTTGAAGGGAGGAGAGCGTTGCGAAATGGAAGTGACGACGCTTCCAAACCCACACGTCCTGGGCGGTCGAGCGTTAGCGACCAGCAACCGGTGGTCGGGCGGGACGTTTCGGGCAGGGACGCGGGCACGGACGCGAACGCGGGTGGGGGGATCTGGCGTTTGACATCTGGTATCCGGCATTCGGTCGGGCGGGGGCCTCACTCCCCGATCCGCTCGACAGCGATGATCGGTCCCTCCAGTGTCTTCACGTCTCCGAGGTCCACCGTGGCCTCGATGCACCACAGGTCCTCGCCCTCGGGATCGCACAGTACCTGGACGGCGGTCCAGGTCACCTCTCCGGTGCGGCTGAGGGTGGTCTTGTCGGCGAGCCGCGAGCGGTGGTCAAACACTAGGGCGTCGAACCGCTCGAAGAACGGCGCCAGCGCGGCCTCGAACCGGTCCGCGGTCCAGCCGTCCTCAGCACCGTCGGCGGTCTGCCGCACCGCGAGCGCGGCCTCCTCCCAGTCTTTTCGGGACAGGGCGGCGACGAACGCGTGCAGCTCGGCCCGGACCCGTGACGACAGCCGCTTCGGATCCTTGATCAGCTCGTCGGCGACCAGCCGCTTGTGGCTGACGTGCGCGTCCTCGCCCTGGAACCTGAGCTCGGGGTGCACCAGCGACTCCCACTCCTCGATCAGTGACGTGTCGGTGCGTTCGAGGACCGACCGCAGATAGCCGACCACGTCCCACACGGTGTCGCTCTTGAACGAGTCCGGGACGTTCTGGTCGAGGGTCTTGTACGTCTGGGTGAGGTAGCGCAGCAGCACGCCCTCGGTCCGCTGGAGCCCGTAGCGCCGGACGTACTCACCGAATCCCAGGTACTCCTCGACCATTTCACGCGCGATCGACTTGGGCCGAATCAGGTCGCCCCCGACCCACGGGTGATTGCCCCGGAAGTGGTCGAACGCGATGTGGATGAACTCGGCCGCCGGCTGCGGGTGGGTGACCTCGTCGAGCCGGCGCATCCTCTCCTCGTACGAAACGCCCTCGGCCTTGAGCTGGGCGACCAGCAGGTCCTTGGCCTTGGCGACCTGTCGCCGGAGAATCACCGCGGGGTCCTCCAACACCGATTCCACCACGCTCAGCAGATCGAGCGCGTAGCTTTCGGCCTCGGCGTCGAGCCTGTCGATCGCGTCGACCAGGAACAGCGACAGGTTGTGGAACAGCGAGAAGTCGACCTGGAGCTCGTCGTCGACCACGACCCAGTAATAGGGCGCGGAGGTGTCCCGTTCCGCACTGACGATCCCCTCGCGGTGGAGTGATCGCACGAGCTGGGCGGCGCGCGCGATGTGCCGACTCTTGGCGGCTTCGTCCTCGTGCGAGGCGGCGATCAGCCGCCTGATCGCGTGGAAGTTGCCGCGGTCCGGATCGTTCTCCTCCGCGTCCCGCTGCAGCAGATCGACGATCATGCCCGACGTGAGCCGGAACCGCGATCGAAGCTGCTCGGGGGAGGACTCCCGGAGGCGCCGAAACGTGTCCTCGGACCACGACACTTCGCCGACCGCCTGCTTCTTGGCCGACCGTCCGCGCTTCTTCCTGCCGCTGCCGGCCGCGGCCTTGGCCTGCTCGCGCCGCAGCTCGATGACGTGGTCCGGCGCCTGCGCCACGACCCAGCCCCGGTCGTCGAATCCCTTGCGGCCCGCCCTCCCGGAGATCTGCTGGAAGTCCCTCACCTTGAGGTGGGTGACCTTGCGGCCGTCGTACTTGGCGAGCTTGGTGAACAGGACCGTCCGGAGCGGGATGTTCACGCCGACCCCGAGGGTGTCGGTTCCGGAGACGATCTTCAGCAGGCCCTGCTGCGAGAGCTGCTCGACCGTGAGCCGGTACTTGGGCAGCAGCCCGGCGTGATGGACGCCGATGCCGAACGTCAGGAAGCGCCGGAACTCTCGGCCGTAGGGAGTGTGGAAACGTACGTCGCCGAGCGCGTCCCGGATCGCGGCTTTCTCCTCTTTGGTGGTCAGTGGAAGCGAGGTGAGCTTCTGCGCCAGCTCGGCGCAGTCGCGCTGGGTGAAGTTGACGACGTACACCGGCGCACGGTCGTCCTCGATCAGCGACATGACGGTCTCGTGGAGCGGCGTCTCCAGGTAGTCGAACTCGAGCGGGACCGGCCGATCGGTCGACAGCACCTGCGCGACGTCTGTCCCGGTGGCGTCCTCGATGTGGCGAGCGATCCGGTTCATGTCGCCGAGGGTCGCCGACATCAGCAGGAAGCGGGTCCTGGGCAACGAGATGAGCGGCACCTGCCAGGCCCACCCCCGGTCGCGATCCGAGTAGTAGTGGAACTCGTCCATGACCACGTACTGGGCATCGAAGTCCTCGCCCCGTCGCAGCGCCAGGTTGGCGAGGACTTCGGCCGTGCAGCAGATGACGGGTGCTTCGGGGTTGATGCTCGCGTCTCCGGTCAACATCCCGACCCGATCCGGACCGAGCTCGGCGCACAGCGAGAAGAACTTCTCACTCGCCAATGCCTTGATCGGAGAGGTGTAGAAGCTCGTGCCGCCGTCACACAGCCCCTTGAAGTGCTGGCCGAGGGCGACCAGCGACTTGCCCGAGCCCGTCGGTGTCGACAGGATCACGTGCCGCCCGGCCATCACCTCGAGCAGCGCCTCCTCCTGCGCCGGATAGAGCTCGAAGCCGATGTCCGACGTCCAGTCGAGGAACAGGTCCAGCACCTTCTCAGGCTCGGTCAGACGCTCGCGCGGCACGCGATCCCCGAGGGTAGTTGGTGGTTTCGTAGAAAGGTCCTGATCGTCAGACACGACCTACAGTGTACGCCTCCTGCGATCACGGCTGATGCCGTGAGGACGATTTGCCACAGCCCCCACCACCCCATTGGTTTATCACGCCAAGCGCCCCTCCTCTCGCCGCGCCCTGCTCGCTCGGCGTTGGAGGGACGACCCCGACGGCCACTTATCGCTGCTGACGATGACTTCAGGCCCCAGTCGGTCGATGGCCAGACACCGAAGCCGGTCCCCGAATCCCGGTTCCCGGATTGGGTGGTCGGTCCAGCGACCAGCGACTGGCGAAAGGAGCCTCTCCACCTGTCATTCCGAAGAGCGAACGAAGTGAGCGATGAGGAATCTGGGCGGGGCAGCAGAGTCGAGGCGACATTGCCCCCGCCCAGATCCCTCGTCGATGACGCTCCTCGGGATGACAACGTGAGGCGTGAAGCTGCCTCAAGATGACATGAGGAGGAGTGATCGCGGCGCCGGCGACCAGCAACGGCCGGGTGGGGGACCCCGCGCCCGGGATCCGCGTCACGCCAATCCGAACACCTCTTCGAACACGGCGTCGGCGTTCACGGGATAACCCTGGGGATCGGTCATCGAGGTCCGCGACGATCCGTTCCGGAGCTCGAAGGTCGCCTCGTCGAGCTCGGGGTCGAGCTCGCGCAGGAAGCTCTTCCAGTGCTCCTCTCCGCGGTGGTAGCCGAGCACCGAGCTGCGCTGGGTCGGGTTGTGCATCAGGACGACCTCGTAGCCGGTCATCGGGTCGCCGCACAGAACGGTGTAATCGCGAAAGCAGGAAATGAGCGCCATCGGGTTGTTGCCGTGCATCGTGCCCACCAGCTCTGATTCTCGCCGCACCTCGAGACTCCAGCCGAAATCGGATGACACCACGAGATCGGTCGGGGGCGGTTGGACCTCATGACCGTTGGTATTTTTGTGGCCTCGAAGCTTGCTGAGCACGGTCTGATCCCCCCGGTTGAACTTCCGGCTGCCACGTGGCGCCGACCTCGTGCTGATTCATACGCAAGTTCGGTGCCGGATCGGAGCGCCCCGGCAGGGCGTCCGACGCGTCAGAACGAGACACCAAGGGACCGGTCTCGACGGCGGTGTTTCAGGATGGACTGCGGGCCGTTGCCCAGCGCAATACCGGCCGGATCCACGATGCGTGGGGCCTGAAGAACGCGCCGTGCCCGCCGCCGAACGACAGCACGATCTCGCGCCGCTCGGCTGCCGGCGGCGCGCGCGCGAACAGGCGGTCGCAGGAGCCCACGATGTCGTCGCTGTCCTCGCGGATCGACAGCAGTCGGCCCCGGGGAACGAGATTCGGCGTCGAATCCAGCCAGGAGCCACACGCCGCGAGGAAAACGAAGTTGACTTCATCGTCGGCGATCAGAGCTGAGGCGAGGATCGCGATCGCGCCGCCCTTGGAGAAGCCGACCACGGTGATCTGATCCGCAGGAACCCCGGCGTTCTGCAGGGTCGTGACCTGCTCGGCGACCCGCTTGGCGGTGGCGTGCGGGTCGGCGCCGCGCGGCCGCACCTCGCCGATCACGGTCAGGTCCGATTCCGCGAGCGCCTGCAGGATCTTTTCGAACTCGTAGTCGCCGAACTCGGGGTGGGGGACACCCGGGCCCCGGTTCTCCAGCCACAAGTTGTGCAGATAGATGACGTATCGATGGTCGGGATCCGGCGAGTCGGGGAGCCCGGACAAGACCTCGCCGCGTTCCTCCGGGTCAGGGGAGGGCTGCTGTGGAGGATCGACTTCAACGGCGCCGCACGCGACCAACACCGTCGCCAAACATCCAGCCAGCCAAACTGTCCTCGTCACGGCTGCCATTGTGGTGCCGTTGCGGCAGGGGATCAATGGTCAACCCGAGATCCGAGCCCCGAGGCCCTTCTTCTGTGGTGATGCGGACCCTCGGTTCCCGACGACTGGATCGGTGGGTCGGGGACGGCCCGCGACCACCGCGCGGTGTCGCCGGACTCGAAGCCGTCGCCGAAGATGACGCCCGGGGTCGGGCTCGGGGTGGGGGTCGGCGTGGGTGTGGCGGTGGGAGTCGGCGTCGGCGCTTGACCTGGGTTCTTGCCAGCGAGCCACAGCTCGCCGGCTCCTTGGGGGTCGAGCCAGTCCCGCAGTCTCGTTTCGGGAGTGCCGCCGCCGCTGAAGTGGCGGTGGAACCGGCCGTACCAGTCGGGCAGTAGGATTCCGCACGCCGCCAAACCGCCGGTCAGCGTGCCGACGCACAGTCCGGTCGACGGGTCGAACAGGCAGCTCCCGGAGGAGCCGCCCTCGGTGGTCCCGAGCTCCCACTCGCCGATCCGCAGGTAGTTGCCGTCGCCCGGCGAGACGTCGCCGTCGTACGAGGTGATGGTCGGGGGATCGTCGTCGAAGCACAGCGCCTTCTCGTCCGCGCCGGGGTGGTGGATGCCGACCCCGCCGGACGGCACCGAGTCGCGGGCGTCCCAGCCAGCGAAGTAGACGTTGTGCGAAGGCTCGGGGTCGTGGTCGAGCACGATCAGCGTGAAGTCCGAGCCTTCAGCCATGCTCCACGAGGCCACCCAGTCCGCTCCGGTCGTGTTCTGAGTGATGTCGCCGCCGGACAGGGCGCCACACGTGGGTGACTCGTAGTTCCAGTACGAGATGATCGACGGTGCTGCAGTGGGGGAGTTGACGCAGTGCTGGGCCGTCAGCAGGTAGGGCGTGTCGTCGCCCGCGGTGTTGTTGAGCAGCTGGCCAGTGCACGCGAAGCTGCCGTAGATCGTGATCCGCGCCACCGACCGGATCTGGTCGCGCCACGGGTCGCCCTCGGGGCAGATCACGTCGATGTTGCAGTCACCTTGCTTGGTGGCGGCCTCGACCCGGGGTTCTCCGAAAAGCCGGTAGCCGTGGTTGACCGCGGAGATGCGCAGGTCCGGAGTTCGGGCGCGCGGCGGAAGTACGAGCTCAAGGACGATTTCGTCGCCTATAACCACCGGCGTCCAGAGGTCGCCCAGGGCGTTGCGATGGGCCTCGGTGTAGGGGCCGTGGACCGCCTCCCCGTTGGGATCGCGGATCCACAGCGAGGCCCCTCGCGGCAGGTCGAAGCGGTCCAGCCACAGGTTGAGGCTGAGCGCGCCGGGCGACCGGATTCGGAGGCTCCACAACCGCCAGTCTCCGGCCAAGATCTCCCACATGCCGTGGGTCATCGGCGTGAGGCTCGTCGGAACGGGTTCGGCAAAACGCATGGGTTCGGCACGCCTTGACAGGGACCGCCGAGCATCCTCCTGGCGCAGCGCGGTCACATCGACCGTCGGCATGACTATCACGGGAACCTGGTTTAGAGGCGCTGCCCGGAGCTGGGGCGCCGGTTGCGTGGCCGCCGGAGCCACCGCCACCACTACTGCGACTCCCGCTGCAAGCACGGCCAGCAGCGGCACCGGACTCCGGGCGAACCCGAAAGTCGTCATCCCCATCATGAACCTTCTGCCCGGCTGCTTCCCAAGAATAGCCGATCTTGCGGAGCACCTCGACCTCGTGTGGTGTGAGGCTCTTGAAGCGGCACCCGGTCGACGGTTTCGGCGACTTCAATGCGAAGATGTCGGGCGGTCGATTGTCACATCCGCACACCGGCTCGAGCAGGTGGACCAGGGGCCGATCGAACTCTGGCACACCGCCGACAACGACGCCGATGCCGGGGCTGCGTCGCACACACAAGGCAGTCCGCCGGCCGCAGCATGTCGCACCGCAAGGTCCCGAAGGCGAAGTGCTTGCATGCCAAACCTCATGATGGTATGGTATGGCGCGATTCTTTCAATTCGGCAGTACCACCTGCTGAGAAAGGCATGCCGATGTCGGCGCTGTACGGCTTTTGTGATGGTGGCAGCCGACGCCGTGCGACTGTTCGAATGGACAACGGGGACCCGGTAAACATCGTGGTCTCGGATGCCGGCGTGTCGGTGAGTTCGCCACGGTTCGGGATCCTCGGCCGTAGGCTCTACCGGACCGACACGTTCGAGGAAGCTGCGGTCGCGGCGCACAGGCTCGAGTCGATGTGCAACGGCCACCTCACCCCCCCGGGTATGGAGGACCCTCTGCTGAAGACGTTCACCAGGGCGGTGCTGCACTGCTCGACCGTCGCAGAGGTGTCAGAGGTCCTCAACGGCGAAGTCGAGCCTGCCGGTCTGGACGGTGTCGCTGTCGCCGCGCCCACCGGTTCGGAAGGGCTCGCCTGAGCAATTCACCACGTGAATTGCTGTGGAATGGCAAGGCACACCGAATTGCAGATGCGATGGGATCTCTCGCAGATGTTGTGTGCCGTGATACCGCCTGTGATCCCCTGACGTGGGGAACGTGAGGGCGCGTCGAAGCCACACCGGCCTCACCGTGCGAGAAGCTACGGCCCACAGTGGACTCCCTCGGGAAGCGCGTCGGGGAGAGGGCGCGTCGGACGGAATTGCATCGACGTTCCCCCGCCCAGATACTTCGGCACTTCCTGCCTCAGGATGACGATGGGGGGAGTGGTCAGGGCAACCATCAGAAGCCAGTAACGGGCGGGGGTCGAGCTACCAGCGACCAGCGACGGGTGTGCGGGGGAGCCGCACGGCCGCACAGCTGCACAGCCGTATGGCCGCAGGGCCTCCAGGCGGGCGGAGAAACCACACTCCGGATTCGTGATCGGACTCGGACGCGGACGCGGGAGGGGCCACCTGGGATCTGGAATCTGGGTGGGCGGGCGGCCCGAGCACCAAGTCCCGAGTCCCTGGCTCCTGGCGCCATCCCCTCCATCCCGCCCACTCTGTGGCGCCACGCACCAACACGACCTACATTGTCCCGAGGTCATCATCACAACTGGGAGGCGGAAGATGCGACCAGCTATCTACGTGTTGCTCGGAGTTCTGTTGGTGCCGACCGTGGGTCTGGTGGGGGACATCGTGACCGACGGTCAGTTCAAGTCGACGCGGACGACCGGGGCGGGACCGCCCATCGAGGTCGTGTCCGAGGCCATGGTGGCCAACCTCAATGCGGACATGGTGGACGGCGTCGAGGGCACGGACCTGTACACCCAGGCCGAGGTGGATGCCCTTGTGAACGCGGCCGGCGGCGGGCGGATCGAGATCGGGGTGCCCACATCGTTTCCGATTACTATCGACGAACCCGGAAGTTATGTGCTCACCGCCGATCTGGAAGTGACCGCAGCCGGTGTGAACGCCATACAAATATGGGCGGACAACGTGACACTGGATCTCGCCGGACACGTGATTCGGAGCACCGTGCCGACGAGCTCCAAAGGCATCCACTCATACGGCAACTCGAATATCAGAGTCCGGAACGGCATCGTTGAGGGGTTCAGCAAAGGTGTGGCGGTCGCGAACTACCCCTCTTCGACTGCCTACGGCGGCAACATCATCGAGAACGTAACTGCAACCGGCAACAGCGGTGAAGGCATCTACGCGTGGATGGCCGTCGTCGAGAACTGCAATGCGTACGACAACGAAGCCACCGGAATCGCAGTCCGTCATGGAAGTGTTGTCCGAGGCTCGTGCGCGAACGACAATGGAGGCACTGGCATTGCTCTTTGGGCGAGCTCGGCCATCGACTGCATGTCTTATGGCAACGCGGGGAGCGGCATCGTGACCCTTGCCGATGGCGGTATGGGGAGCCTGATTTCCGGCCGCAACGTGTCGGTGAATGGGGAGTACGGGATCCTCATGGTGGCGAACGACCACAACAATGTGTTGAACTGCGTGGGCTACGGTAACACCGCCGGCAACATCGTCAACTGCGGCAACGGCAACGGCTGCCACCACAACTACCTGCCCTGAGCGGGCCTGTCGGGAGAGCGATGTCTTGCCGCTCGAGCGATGAGAGAACCGGGTGACGCTGCAGCCGTGACATGCGCTACAGTCGATGTCGTTGAAGCGAACCGAGGGAGGATGCGCCCCGTGAACAGCCGATGTGTGCTTCTCGCCGCCGTGATTCTCTCCGCCTGCGGAGCATCGCCCCCGCCCGAGTCCGAGCAGGCCCTCGACAGCGGGGCTCCGCTGCTCCCGGAGCAGGCGGCATTCGACGTCCTCCACTACGACATCGCGCTGGAGGTCGACCCGGACGAGCGCTCCATCGAGGGCGAGGTCACGGTGCGTGCCGAGGCGGTGACCGATCTCGACCTGCTGGTGCTGGACCTCGATCCCAGGTACGAGGTGACCGCGGTGCGCGACGCGGCTGGCGGTGAGCTGGAGTTCGAGTGGCGGGGCGCACAGCTGTGGATTCAGTTGGGAGGGACCGTGCGCACCGGCGACGAGGTGGCGGCGACCGTGGCCTACCGTGGACAGCCGCGCGAGGCGCCCCTGCCGCCGTGGGATGGCGGCTTCACCTGGGAGACGACGCCGGAGGGCGAGCCGTGGGTGGGCGTGTCGTGCCAGATGCACGGTGCCGACGTCTGGTGGCCCTGCAAGGACCACCCGTCGGACGAGCCCGACCACGGAGTGGACCTCCGGTTCACCGTGCCCGAACCTCTCGAGTGCGTATCCAACGGCCGGTTGATCGGCGTCAGCGATGCCGGCGACGGACGGAGGACCTTCCACTGGCAGGTGTCGACCCCGATCAACAACTACGACGTGACGCTGAACATCGCACCCTTCGTCAAGGTGGAGCGAGCCTACACCAGCGTCACCGGGGAGGAGATGCCCATCGCGTGGTGGGCGCTGCCGGGTGGGGTGGAACGAGCCGAGCGGTTGCTCGACGAGTACGTTGACTTCGTGCGGTTCCTCGAGGAGGAGCTCGGGCCGTACCCGTTCCGCGCCGACAAGTGCGGCGTGGTGGACACTCCGTACCTGGCCATGGAGCACCAGACCGTGATCGCGTACGGCGGTGAGGACGATCAGTCACGGTTCGACTTTCACTGGATCCTGTTCCACGAGCTCGTCCACGAGTGGTGGGGCAACCTCGTCAGCGCCTCGGACTGGCGCGACTTCTGGCTGCACGAGGGCTTCGACGGGTACATGGAGGCACGCTACGTGGAGGCTCGACAGGGTCGCGATGCCTATCACCGGTATCTGGACGAGTTCTACAAGCCGACGCTCCTCAACCGGGCACCGGTGGCACCGTTCGAGACCCGGACGATGGGACAGATCTTTGCCACCCTCGACACCGACCCGCCGAGCCGCGATGCCGACGCCTACTTCAAGGGTGCCCTCGTGCTCCACACCCTCAGGCATCTCATCGGCGACGAGACCTTTGCCACCGCTCTTCGGCGCTGGGCCTACCCGGACCCGGCCTCAGAGGCTGTCACCGACGGCCGCCAGTGCCGGTTCGCGTCCACCGAGGAGTTCCAGGCGTTGGTCGAGCGTCTGTCCGGCCAAGACCTGGACTGGTTCTTTCACGTCTACCTCCGCCAACCCGAGCTGCCCGTTCTCGTGACCGAGGTGCGCGAGGGCGAGCTGCACCTGGAGTGGCACGTCGCCGGAGAGCTCGAATTCCCGATGCCGGTGGAGGTCGAAACCGGCGGCGAACGCGTTCGGGTGGAGATGCCGGTCGGTCGCGGGTCGCTTTCATGGGTCGGAGACGACGAACCGGTGCTGGATCCCGACGGCTGGATCCTGCGCGACCTAGAGGAAGCGGAAGACCCCTCCCAGAATCTTGCCTCGTAGCTTCGGGGAGCGCCCAGGGGAGAGGACACCTGTGGTGTCAGGCAGTCGACGCGAATAGCAGACCGACAACAGCGCATCGCGCGGGCGTGCCATCCTCTCGCCTTCTGCGGGGTGCCGTCTTTGACAATGTTGGGGGCACCGCCAGCGGTGTGGGAAGGCCCGTTGGGTCCCAACATTGTCTAAGGGGGCACCCTCGGGGAGCGCGCCGGGGAGAGGGCGCGTCGAAGGTACTCTGGTCTCTCCGATCGAGAAGCTCAGGCCCACCGGGGGCACCCACGGGGAGCGCGATGGGGAAAGGGCGCGTCGAGTCTCAGCCAGTCGACGCGAACGGCAGGCCGATGACGACGACGATAACGCGAAGTACGAGGCTGAGGCAAAGACGAAGACAAAGAGCGTCCGGCCGCGTGGAATCTGGCATCTGGGATCCGGGCGGGTGGCGGCCACCGCAAGCCCCCAAGGCCTCCAGCCCTCAGGCCCTCACCGTCACCTACCCCTTCCGCACCGCCATCACGTTGTCGTCCGAGTCGCGGTCGACGAGCTTGTTGTACGGATCAATGCCGGCGCGGTCGGGCACGGCCTCCACGGCGATCTCGATGGTGGTCACCGGGCCGGTGATGTGCCGCTTCTCCAGGTACAGAACGGAATCGTCAGCGCCGAAGACACCGACATCGACCCAGTCGTCGAGCGGGATCTCGGTCTCCACGCCGGCGCCGTCGGAGCGCACCTTGTGGGCCTCGACGTCGAGACGCACCATGTACCGCCCGTCCTCGAGCGGTGTCCAGGTGGCTCCCTGCACCCGGTTGGAGAACAGGGTGATCGTGTCGAGCATGTCCTCGAACAGCGGCTCCGAGCCGTCGGGGGCCTCGTCAGCAAGCACGGCCCGCAGCTCAAGGGAAGTGGTGTAGGGCGGGTCCTGGAATCCCACCTCGCGGACGTAGCGGGCGAGGGCGCGGTTGACGAAGTCCTCGCCGAGGTAGTCGCGCAGGGCGTACATCACCACGCTGCCCTTGCGGTAGTAGATGTAGGGCTGTTGCTCCACCAGCAGCAGCGGCTTCTCCTCCTGGACGTCGCGGCCCCTGCCGGCGAGGTAGCGGTCGAGCTCGTACTTGAGGAACCGGCGCATGGTGTCGCGGCCGTACTCCTGCTCCATCACCATGAGCGCGGTGTACTGGGACAGCGACTCGGTGATCATGTTGGCGCCCTGGACGTCCGCACCCAACACCTGGTGGGCCCACCACTGGTGGGCGACCTCGTGGGCGGTCACGTAGAACACCGTGTCGATGTCGTCCTCGTCCTCGATCCGCGCGATGAATCCGATCGCCTCGGAGTAGGGGATGGTGTTCGGCAGCGACATCGCAAAGGTCCGGTAGCGAGGAAATTCGAGGATGCGCACTTGGCGAAACTGGAACGGCCCGAACTGCGAGGTGCAGTACTCCAGGCTCTTCTTCACGCTGTGGATCATGCGCTCGACGTTGTCGTCGTGCGGGGCGTGGTAGTACACCTCGATGGCGATGTCCCGCCAGCGGTCGCGCCGCACCTCCCAGTCGCCCGACAGAAAGCCGTACACGTTGCGGATCGGCGTGTCCATGTCGTAGCTGAAGTACCGGCGGCCGTCCTCGACCCACTCCCGCTGCAGATACCCGGGGGCGATCGCGACCTGGTCCGGAGTGGTGCTGACGGTGGTAGAGAATTCGACCAGGTCGGCGTCGGCGCCGAGCTCGTTGTTGCGGAGAGCGTGGAGATCGTCCACCGCCGCATAGCGACGCTCCGGCGTCAGATCGTGCTTGCGCCGGGTGTTGCGATCCTCCAGCTCGATCTGTTTGTTGTAGCCGATCGTGGGAAGGTAGTCCTCGCTGGTGAAGAAAGTGCCGTTGGCCGCCACCAGGTCGTTGGGATCGTTGTTGACGAACCCGGTGTTCGAGACCTCGAGATCGAAGCGCATCTCGACGGTCTCGTCGGGTTTGAGAGGCCGCTCGAGACGGCAGATGCGGTAGCCCAGACGGCGGTCGTCGAGTGTCACCGCGTGGGGCGGGAGCTCGATCTCGTTGATGGTGACCTCGGGCGACACGCTCAGGTGGATCTCCGTGATCCGCTCGCCCGTCGTGTTGTGCAGCGCGTACTTTCCGCGAATCTCGATCCTCCGTTCGGTGGGGAAGATGTCCACATCGGTGCGCACGGCGGTGATTCTCGGGAACGGCAGGTCCATGTGCGTGCGGTACTCACTCTCGTACTCGGCACGCCGTCGGTCGCGCTCGTCGTCGGGCAGGTACTCGTTGAGGATGTTGGTGTTGTAGAAGATGAAGGCACCGGTGCCGACGAACCCCACCAGACCGACGACCAGGGCGATACGCGCCGGGGCGGTCAACCGCTGCCGCGCCAGCCGCCAACGGAAGCGCCACGCGGTCTCGGACCCGCGCACCCAGAACAGAGCGCCGATCGCGAGCAACACCACGCTGAGGAAGACCCAGTACAGTGTGAACCACAAATAGGGCTCGAGGTAGTGGCCCCAACCGTTCATGTCCGAGTACACCAATCTCGGCAGGAACGGGAACCGGTACAGATTGTGCTCCATGTGGAGCGCCGAGTAGATGTCGTCCAGAAACAGGTAGAGGAGCATGACTACATATCCCAGGAACTTGCTCTTGGTCAGCACCTGGACGAAGACCGCGAGCACCGCGCACAGGGCATAGGGGATCACCCCCAGCATTACACCGCTGGCGTACAGCCCGGGCTCGAGCCGCGTGTAACCCGTGAACAGCTGATAGCCCATCGTGGCGAGAATGCCGACGCCGGCGAAGACCGCCACCACGACCAGCAGCGCCCACACCTTGGCGGCCATGAAGACCCAGGTCGGCGCCGGCAGCGCGTCGTGCACCTCGGCGAGCTTCACGGTGCGATCCCGCCAGATCGACTCACCGGCGTAGAAGGCCACCACCACGACCAGGATGAACAGGTAGCCACCGTTCATGGAGCTGAGCATCAGGCGGGTCACCGGCAGCGACTGCGTGCCGTTGATCATCTCCTCGAAGAATGTCGCGAAGATCACGTTGACCACGCCAAAGGCCAGCATCACGATGAACGGCCCACTCCGGAGGATCGACGCGGTCTCGAACCTGATCTGGTGGCCCAGCATTTTCACGTTGTCCGCGAGTCGAAACCCCAGTGTCGGTCGTGGCGGGCGCCGTGCCGTCGTGGGCTGGAGCGAGCCCTGGAAGCCGAGCCGACCGGTGTCGACGGGCTCGACACGACGCGCCCTCTTGGCTCGCGCCGGGTCAAACCACCAGATGCCCAGCGCAAGGACGGCGAGCCCGATGCCCATCCACAACAACCGGTTGACGATCAACAGGGAGTCGAGCTCGGGCAGGGCGGTGTTCTGTTCGACGATGGTCCAGTACCTGGTCTGCACTCGCAGGGTCGAGATTCCGAACGGGTCGAGGATCGCGCTGAGCGTGTGACCGGGCAGATCGCCCATCAGTGCACGCGACATGCCGAACACCACCAACGTGCCCACGACACCCATGTAGGTGGCGAGCATGCTCCTGGTCACCGCGGCGAGGGTGAAGAATGCTCCCCCCATGAACACAAGGTTGGGCACCACCAGCGCCACGAAGGACCACACGTAGGGGGAGATCATGAACGGCCCCAGCCGCTCGGGATCGATCCAGGGCGCGAAGTTGCCGCACACTGCGCCGAGGATGGGACCGACAAAGAGCAGGGCCGACACCACCATCGAGCCCAGGAATCGGCCGACGAGCAGCCGCACCTTGCCCACCGGCCGCGAGAAGAACAGCTCGTGGGTGCCGCGTTCGAAGTCTCGTTGAACCGAGCTGGCGACGAACGCCGTGATGATGAAGAGACCGATCGGAGTCATCATGCCCAGCAACCGGACGATCACCATGGGGGCGTTGCGATGCACCTGACCGATGGCTCCACCGATCTGCACGGTGTCGCTGGAGATGGCCCCGAAAGCCAGCATGCCCATCAGTCCGCCGACGACGTACAGTAAGGGGTTTTTCAAGTGGTAGCCGATCTCGAAGCGGACGATTGGCCAGAACATCACGGCGTCCTCAGGCCGCCTGCGGCTGGCGCTTCAGGATCGTGAAGTAGACGTCCTCGAGGTCGGGCTCGACCTGCTCGAATCCCTCCCCGGGCCGGTCGGCGCTGTGGACGTGGAGGATGGTCCGTCCCGCCAGCAGACGGCTGGAGATCACCGACACGCGCGCGGCGATCTCGGCGATCTCCTGCTTGGCAACCACCTTGCGCCAGATCATCCCGCGCAGGTCGTCGATGACCTCGCGAGGGTCTCCGGTGAGCAGGAGCCGGCCCTCGGAGATGATCGCCATGCGTGTGCACAGCTCGGTCACGTCGTCGACGATGTGAGTGGACAGGATGACGACCACGTTCTCGCCGATGTCGGACAGCAGGTTGAGGAACCGGTTACGCTCCTGAGGGTCGAGACCCGCGGTCGGCTCGTCGACGATGAGCAGCTTGGGGTCGCCGAGCAACGCCTGTGCGATGCCGAATCGCTGACGCATGCCTCCAGAGAATGTGCCCAGCTTTTGCGTGCGGACGTCCCACAAATTGGTCATGCGCAGCAGGCCGTCGACCACGTCCCGGCGCTCGCCGCTGGCGGTGATGCCCTTGAGGATCGCGAAGTGGTCGAGCATCGCCCCGGCGGTCACCTTGGGATAGACGCCGAACTCCTGCGGCAGGTAGCCGAGGATCTCCCGCACCTTCTCCTTGTCACGGAGCACATCGATGCCGTTCAGGGTGATCGACCCCGAATCGGGCTCCTGCAGCGTCGCGATGGTGCGCATCAGCGTCGACTTGCCGGCGCCGTTGGGCCCGAGCAGGCCGAACATCCCGGTCGGAATCTCGAGCGTCACGTCGCGCAGGGCGCGCACTCCGTTGGGGTAGGTTTTGGAAAGGTCCTCGATTGTGAGCATGGAAGGTACCTCCGGTGTCGTCTATTAAGTTACGCGGCACGGAGTCTGTTGTTAACAGAGGTTGGAATCCGGGAACCGGGGACCGGCTTGCGGCGTCGTCCTTGCGGCTTCGCGCTCAGCACCTCGCCGGCACAGTTCGGACTACCCCGTGACGTGTCGCCCATCCTCACCCCTGACAACGGCGGCGGGTTCAAGATGGAGCCGCGATCCCACGCCCGTCCGGGATTCCCCACGATGGGTGCCACGTTCACAGTTGCACCTTTGTCGGGGGACGATCCGACCGACTCGATGCCCCGATCTCGCACAGACACCGGCAATTCAACGATTGTGAACGTGGCACCAACCCCAGGCTGACCGCGACCAGCAGCCACGTGAACGGGACCTCGCGCTCCGACCGCCAGCGCGACAGCGCGGGCAGCGGAAGCAGCAGCCATACGAGGGCGATCACCACCCACAGCCAGGAAAAGCGGGTGTCCCCCGCCAAGCCCGGGGACGCCCCTAACCAGCTCTACAGCCATGGCAGCAGCAGCCAGCACACGGCACCGGTCAGCCAGATCGCGATCAGCTTGAGCCGCAGTGCCAGGTCCTCGGCGAATCCTCGGTGGGCCGTCAAGCCCAACAGAGCTCCGATCGGCAGCAGCACGAAGCTGAAACCTCTCGCCGGTCAGGAGGACGCCCCGGAGCGCAGATACTCGGCGAGCTATGGTGAGATCGGCTCGAGCTGCCAGCCGAAGAGATCCGCCGCACCCAGTGACAGATCGAACCGGGCGTGGCGAAGACCCTTCGCCAATGTGTGTCGGGTGCGGCCGTGTCCCTCGCCGAAGCAGACCGAGTCGTAGGGCCACACCAGTTGGTACAGGTTGGTCCGTGCATCGCCGGTCGCCGAGAGACTGAACAGCGGAATTGCGCTCGCCACCGACACCGCCACCACCAGAGTCAGCGCGAGGAGATGCAGTGAAGATGGAGATGGGATGACGTGCGACGATCGACGGTCCGCGCACGCACGGACTCCCCCCCACAGCAGGAACGGCAGCCCGACCGCGACCACGCTGAGCGGTCTGATCACGAATACGACGTCGATGGCGGCGCCCGCCGCCACTGCCCATCCGAAACGGGCCCGCGCCCACTCCATGCGCAAGAAACTCCACATGAACAGGGTGGCGAAGGACAGGGCCGCCGGGTGGGCCATGAGCGTCCCGTTCAACAGCAGCGCCGCAGGAGAGAACGCCGTCCGAACCGCGGCGATGAGGCCGACACTCCGGCCGTACACCTCACGTCCGATGCGGTAGACGAGTACCACTGTCAGCGCCCCGAACAGCGCGTTGACGAGCCACTCGCGACCGAAGACGACACCAATCGCGAGCAGCGCCGGCCATCCGGGTGGATACTTTCCGGACCGCTTCCCGGACGGTTCGTAGTCGATTACGAACGGCTGCCAGAACGGCCGCGCGTGCCGTGGGATGTCGACAACCGTCTGGCCGCCGGCAAAAACCCGTGCCTGGAACAGATAGGCGATCTCGTCCTCGAGGTGGTGCAGCCTCTCGAAGACTCGCGCGCTGACCACGGCACCCATGACAAAAGCGAAGCACGCGAGGATCGCGACTGCGATCGACACCCACCTCGAGTTCGAGGTCGGACTCGGCGTAGCCACCCCGCGGATCTCAACTCGACCGCGTCCGGTCCGAGTGATAGGCGCCAGAAACCTCCCTCTGCGGTGTCTTGGTGCGTGATGTGGCGCCCGAGTGTGGTGTCGTCCCGTGGAGTCGCTCTTTTTGCCAGTCATCCTGAGCGCGCCCGGCCCTCAAGCACTTGAGTGCCGCGCGAGTCGAATGGTCCCCTCACGATCGAGGGCCGCCGCGATCGAGCCCTCCCTCCGGAGAATTCAGGGGATCCTTAGTTCGCCGCGCTCACTCAGGATGACACTGAGGTGGGTTGTCATCCCATCACGCCCCTTCCCCGCGACCGCCCGGTATCCACTGCAATCCGCGCTCGTTGCGACAGATGCGAGCGGCTGGTTGGATGCCGCGTGTAACAGCCTTCAAATTGTTGGTTCGGTGGGCTGGCGTGATTGTGCGACGTGCGATGGGTGGCACCCTCTGCTCCGCGAACCACCGCTCAGGTACAATGGCGTGGTTCCCCGGACCGAGCTTGCAGAGGGGGTCACATGCTCCGAAAAAAACGAGACAGTGACTCAATACTGAAGCTCGGTGTGTGGGTCGTGCTGCTCGTCTCTCTCACGCCAGCGGCCGAGAGCGTCGATGCCCCGTGCGCGGGCCGGATCTTCTCGGACAACTTCGAGACCGGCGACACCAGCCGGTGGGGCAACTCAGCCGATCCCGCAGTCACCACGGGAAGCTGGACGTTCACCCTCGACTTCACCGGTTCCTCCCGTGCCTTCGCCCTCGAGCTCGTGCAGCGCCCCAGCGGTGCCGTCACCGGGTACCTCCTCGGCGGCACCCGCGATCGGACGGTGGTCGCGGGCTCGGTCTCCGGCTCGACGGTGGCTCTCGAGCTCGAGCTCGTTCACCCGGCCGCCACGCGCACCATCGTGATTTCCGGCACCCTCGGCCGCAAGGCGATCACCGGCACGGCGACCGGCGATCTGACGACTCAGGCCGTCACCCTCCAGCGCACCGGCTGCGAGCTGTTCGAGCAACGGCTCGTGGCGGCCGAGGACACAGGCAGCCCGGAACCGGCTCACCCGCGTCTGCTGTCGGTCGTGCTCGACAGCGACGGCGCTTTTGTCGCCGGCGGCTTCGTCGGTCAGGACGACTGCGACCTGTGGGCGTGCGACGGAGGCCTGACCTCGTTCTCCGAGTTCGGCGACGTGCTCACCGTCGGGCTGGAGACCGACGGCGGATGCTCGGACGGGTCTTTCTTCACCGTCACCTGGGATCCGGGCGGCATCTACTCCGGAAGCTACAGCTTCACAGATTGCGACGGCACGGCCACCGGCAACCTGCTCGCCGCCTACGCGATGGGCACCTCCAGCTCCGAGGCCCGCGAGGCCCTGCGCACGCGACTCGCCATCGCCGAGGCCCTGGAGTTCGGCGTTCCGCTGACTGCTCCGCCCGACGCGGTGTCCTCGACCTACCTCCACTTCGGCAAGGACGAGCCGGCCGTCCACGCCGAGCTCAACGCCGAGATGGCGCGCTTCAGCGCGATAGCGGTCGATCTCGAGCGCGCACGTGACGTCACCACCCGGTCGCACCCCCGCACCCTGCCCGATCTCCTGAAGCCCCTCGGCCTGAAGATCGACGAGCGCCGCACCGGCGTCCCCAGCGGCGGCGGCGACCCGGTCCGATATCGCGACACCGGCGCCCGTCCGATCATCGACGACTTCGCCCTCCTGGCCCTCGAGGTGGACGGCTGGAAGATCGTCGGCAACCAGGTGGCGGCCCTCGATCTGCCGTTCGCCTCGACGATCCCGCCGGGCGGCACCCGGCTCGAGGCGCCGACCGCCGCCGGCCAGCCGGTGTACGTCTCTATCGGACCCTACGGCGGCCACTTCGGGCCGCTGACCGGTGACCCCTCGGGCGAGGCCAAGGCCAACTTCGTTGGCTTCCTCGCCGAGGACGACTCCGACATGGAGGAGCTGGACGGGGACGGAGACGGCATACGCGAGCCGGGCGAGGTCTGGGGATTCCCGGTCGGAGGCGACCTGACCGGCGACAGCGTCCGGCTTCGCCGGCCGCCGTTCATCGCTCCCGCGGCAGGCAGCGTGAGGTCCGTGGCCTATGAAGCAGGTCCCGCCGGCGCTTACTTCGACAACGAGCCCCAGTGGAAGATCGAGCTGGAGCTGCCGGGCCGGGTACGCTACGCCGTCGGCCACATCGGAAGGATCTCTCCGCCCCTGCGTGGCCTCGTGCTCGCCGCGACCGGGGTCGACACCGACACCTTCAGCGGCCCGCCGGGAACGGATCTGCTGGCGGGGTACGACCCGATCCCCGTGGCCGCCGGCACCGAGCTCGCGCTTCCTCAGATCCTGGCCGATCCCGTGCCGGGGCACCCGGGCTACTGGGTCGGCGGTGGCAGCTTCCTCGAGTGGCCGTGGGCGCAGATCGAGTTCCAGGTGCCGTTCAGCATCGACGAGGACGCCGGCCTGGGCGCAGACTTCTGCGTCTACCGCTTCTTCTCCGCCGACCGGCGCGGCGAGCTGCAGGCGCTGATGGACGCGGACATGCTGGATCCGGACTCCCAGCGCTATCGTGACCGTCCGTTCTACGGCCGCTGGCACTGGAGCGCAGAGGGCGGGTTGTGCCAGGCCGAGAGTCCGCTGCCGCGCGACTTCTCCGACCTCTACACCGGCCTCGGCGGCTGGTTCGAGCGGCCGGAAGCCGGCACCACCGCCGACGAGCTGTTCAGCTTCGTGCCGATCGACACATCGGCGGCCGTGTACGACCCGGCCAACTACGACTCCGCCGAGGTGGCCCACCTCGTGATCCGCAACCTGCAGCCGGGACCGTACAGCTGGACGATGCCCGACGACACGACCGCCGTGGTCTTCCTGGCGGTCGGAGAGGTGCTCGAGCGCTCTGCCGATGCCATGCTCGTCAAGTGGCGCGACCTCAACTCGTCCAACCCGGTCGCCTACCAGCGACTCGCCTACCGTCTCGACACGGATGGCCTGACGATCAGGTGGGGCGACTTCGAGAGCACCTCGGGAGCGGCTGTCCAGCCGACCCTGCTCCCGTCCGACCCGTGCGATGACACCACCGTTCTGTGCTACGACCACAGCCTCGGAGCCTGGCCACCGTGATCAGAGGTCCGGCGGCAGCCGAGCCTGACAACGGGAGGGTGGCAGACATTGATCGAGGGCCGTGCGTTCGTGGCTGACATCGCAGCTGGTGGAGAACGCCGCTGCCACTCGTCGTCATCCTGCGAGTATGTAACGGACAGGTGCCACCCATCACGACTCTCACAAAGTTGGACGGGTGCCACGGACAGGTGCCACCCATCACGACTCTCACAAAGTTGGACAGGTGCCACCCATCACGACTCTCACAAAGTTGGACGGGTGACAGGTGCCACCCATCACGACTCTCACAAAGTTGGACGGGTGCCACGTTCACCAACGTCTCCAAGGACGGGTGCC
>JBFELO010000085.1:0-20395 GCA_041552055.1 Candidatus Sulfomarinibacteraceae bacterium
ACAACATGAAGACGAAGACGAAGATGAAGATCGTGCTCCGGGTGGGTGGGGGAGCTCATTGCTCATAGCCCATGGCTCACAGCGATTGATGACGATTTCACGAATGGAGAGGACCGGCTCAGGGTGGTGGGGGCGAGCCCGGAGGCGGTTGGGTCAGTCGCTCGGAGAGTTCCTGGACGGCCGGGCTACCGGGCTCGAGCTCGAGGGCGCGATCGACGATGGCGGTGGCCCCGTCGATGTCACCCATCTGCAGCAGGGTCTCTGCCAGGCCGAGCAGAGGGGGCACGAACTGGGGTGCCAACGACGTTGCCCGCTCGAAGCTGAACCGTGCCTCGGGCGCTCGGCCCAGAGCGAGCTGGACCTCGCCGAGGTGGGTCCAGGCCACGACGTCGGTGGCGTCCAGGTCGACCGTCTTGCGGAACATCTCCAGGGCGCCGGGCAGGTTGCCCTGCTCCAGCATCAGCCCGGCCCAGGAGCCGTACACCACCGCGTGCTGCGGTGCGCGCTCGACCGCCTCTCGGAACGCGGCGTGCGCAGAATCGGAGACCTCGGGGCTCGGCGGTGCGGGCCACCGGGCGTACAGCCGGCCGAGCTCGAGCCACAGGTCGAATCGCTGCGGCTGCAGCGCGATCGCGCGCTGCAGCGCGACCTCGGTTGGACGGAGGTCGACCTCGTCAGCTTTCGCTTCCTGGCGTGCGGCCCGCTCCGAGATCGCGGCGAGACCGAGGAAGTACTGGGCCTCCCGCGGCCACCACTGCACGGCCCGCTCGGTGGCCTCCAGGGCCGCGGCCGGGTTATCGACCACCAGCGCGCCGGATCGTCGCATCCACACGTCGGCCACCACCGGCCGCAGGTTGAACAGCAGGATCGAGAGCCCGAGGCCGACACCCAACACGCCGACCACGGTCCAGCGCGACGCCGAGACGGTGACGGGCGGTGTCGCTACGTCCGGCCCGCGTGGTACGGCAAGGGCGGTTATCGTGCCGAGCAGCAGCCAGGTGAGGGTCGAGGTCGTGGTCACGTCAAAGGAGATCAGGTTGCCGGCGAGGTTGGCTGCGACGGCGGCGAGGGACGCGATGAGAATGGGTCCGTGGCCGGTGCCTGGATCGTTCTGGCGAAGGCGGCGCAGGGCGAGCGAGGTCACCGTCCACAGGACCGCGAGCCAAGCGACCAGGCCGAGCACGCCGACCGTCAGCGACCAATCCAGCGCGAAAGTGTGGGCACGGTCGACCAGAAAGTCGCGGCCCTGGTGGTAGACCAGCTCGGGAGAGTAGACGCGTGGGAAAACGAGCAGGAGGGCGTCGGGGCCGTAACCCAGGAACGGGCGCTCGAACAGCAGCCGCAGGCAGCCCTGCCAGATCGCGAGCCTGGCCGCGCCCGATCCACCGGCGCGGGCCACGGTGATGGCCGCCGCCACGGCCGCGCTGCCGGTCGCGACGATCACCAACCGGAGCGCGGGCCGACGCCACCAATCAGCGAGCTCGCGCCGGAACCAGAGGCCGAGCACAACCGTGATCCCCACCAGGGCTGCCAGCCAGCCGCCTCGCACCCGGGTGAGCACCAGCACAACGGTCTCGGCCGCGAGCAACAGCGCCCAGGCGAGCCTGCGGCGCCCATCCGCCGTGGTGGCTTGTACCAGGGTCAGCGGCATCAGCATGGCGAGGTAGGCGGCCACGAAGTTCGACCGGCCGAGGGTGGCGAGGATCGGCGACCGGGCGTCGGTGACCAGGCCGGCGTCCCAGCCCGCGTACTGGGCAACAGCGATGATCAGCACCGGAACCGCCGCCGCCTGCAACGCGAGCAGCAGCCGACGCGCCTGCCGTGTAACCGTCATCTCCGCGGCGACGATCAGCCCCAGCAGCGGGTAGCAGATCAGGGTGAGCAGGCCCTGGCCCCGCTCCAGGCTTCCCCACAGGCTGAAGGCGAGGTTGACGGCGAACACGGTGGCGGCCGTCTCCACCGCGATCAGACACAGGGCTGGAATTAGGAGTGGGTTGGTGTGACTGGCGCCTCGCGACGCCCGTGGTAGGACGATGGCTCGCAACGCCCAGGCCAGCACCAGGCCGAACACGATCGTCCGCAGCACGGCCACGCGGAGGGGCACGAAGGGGTTGTGGCCCCACGGGTTGACGGCCAGGGGAATCGCCACCGCCGCGGCCAGCCAGCCGGTTTCGAACACCCGGGCCCAGGGCGAGGGAACGCCTGCCGGTCGGTCGGTCGTCACCGAGACCTCTGTAGAGATGCGAACGTGCCGGTATCGATCTGCACGCTGGAGTTCACCGGACTCAGTGGAGTGTGATCAGAACAGGAATCGAGCCCTGTCCCTCCTCCAGGCTGCCGAGTGCCTTGCCGATGATGGTACCCGGTGCCGGGTCCACCGCGCGCATGGCGTGGCCCGGTGTGGGTGACGAGACCAGCAGGTCACCAGGTAGGATCGAGCCGTACGAGGCGTCCACCCTGATCGCCTTGAAGGCGCCGAGAGTGACCACTCCCACGTAGGCACCGGGCGCGATCCCAGGGTCCCGGCCAGCGGCCACAGCCAAGAAATCGGCTTCGACCTGGCTCACGAATCGGCCGGGAGCCTCGGCCGTCGGTCCCCGAGATTCCTGCTTTGCAGCAAGCCTGATGGACATGTTTTCTGTGTGAGCGGCATCCTCCATCGGCAGCTGTCGAGGAGACACCGAGCGAGTGAGCTCCTGCCACGCCCCGGTCACCTCCTCTGGTATCGAATCAATGTCCGCCGGTGTGGCGAACATGCGATCCACAACACCCAGGACGGCCGCACTGGCGGAACTGTCGGCTAGACGCACGGTGGGTACGGGGATCTCACCGAGCACCGGGTCGGTTGCTCCGGTGATGACGACGACGTCTCCGAACTGGAGGGGATCGGGACCGTCGTTGCGGGCCACGTCGACCACGTAGCCGGCCTTGGAGCCGTAGGCGACGATGTCACCGTTGACGAGGATCCCTGTGCCAGCAAAGTAGGCGTCCCACCAACCCGAGGCGCCCTGCACGTGAAGCCCGCGGTAGTACCAACTCGTGAAAGAGCCGCCGTAGTCATTGTAGCTATCGCCCCGCACGCCGTTGCCGTTGTTGCTCCAGCCGTATACGCCGTAGCCGTCCGTGCTCGCCCCGGATACACCATGGGAGCTGCCGATCCCACGGACACCGGTTCGGCTACCCTCCCCGCGAACGCCTTCGTTGTTGGTGCTCGTGGCGTATACGCCGTAGCCGTTGTTGGCCGACGCGTACACGCCGTGGTCCCAGTGGCTGGTCCCGGTGGTGTAGGCGTAGACGCCGTAGCCCCCGGAGCTGGTGAAGTGCCCCCCGTTGCCGGAGCCGCTGCTTCCTCTGACGCCGGGGTTGGTGCTGCTCGTTCCGTACACGCCGACGCCGCCCACGCCCTCACCGTAGACGGCGGATCCGGTGCCCAGGGCGAAGGCGCGGACGGCTGCGGCCAAGGGGTTGAACCCGGTCATCTCGGAGCGCAGCACCTCTCCGTTCGAGTCTGTGGGTGGGCCGATCACACTGATCGCGTTGGTGGACAGCACCACGTCGGCCGCCAGGGTGGCGGCCATGAGCAGGACCATGCCCGCGGCGAGTATCACGAGGGTGCGTGGGGCTTTGTTCATGGTCGTGTCTCCTCTCTGAGACGAAGACTCAACATATTGTATTTCGACAGACTTATGGACAACACAAGTAGGGTAACACGGGAAAATGACATTGCGATTGGGCCGGGCGTGGTCGTGAGTGTGGCGCGCTCGATCCCGTCGAGCGGGCGGGCCAACGCGGTGCCCGATCAGGCCTCATCTCAGCGGCCTCGCGACGTACAACCTACCGCGAGGCTCGCCCTGCGGCCGAGGACAGGTGTTGGTGGGAGACCGGCACGGAGACGGAGACGGAGACGGGTACTCCCCCTGAGTCAAGAAAACAGGCGAGATGTGGGCTAGTGGAGGTTCACGTAGGCGTAGATCGTGTCGCGCTCCGGTTCGACGCGCTCGAGCGCCGTGCCGAGCACCGTGCCGGGGTATGGGGAGAGGCCGTCGCCCCCGACCAGTGCCTTGGCGGCGTGGCCCTCGATGCCTCCGGCGACCAGCAGATCGCCGGGCTCGATCGACTCCTGGTACGGCTCGACTCGGACCTCGGCTGGCCCGTGCACGACGACGAGCACCAGATCGCCGGGTTCCACCGGCCCGGACGGCGTGATCTCGCGCGGCTCGTCCTGCGGCGCCTCCTTCGACGCCGCAGGCTGGGCGTGGTGCCGATCACGACGTCTGTATTCGTCGCCCAGATCTTCCGGCCTCACCACGTAGCGGCTGAAGACAACGCCGGCAACTCCGGTGCCGTCCGTCACGCTCGCCTTGGCGACCTGAACCACCGGAGCGCCGAGCGTTGTCGCCCAACCGGGCTCGCCGGTGGAGCTGTCACCGGTCTGGAGGCGGTGGATGCCTCGGAAGGTCACGACGTCGCCGGGCAGGAGGATCTCGGTTCCCGTGTTCTGGGCGACCTGCATGAGGGAGCCGAGCGTATGGAGATTCGCGCTGTAGAGGTTGTCCAGTGTGTACAGGCCGTAGTTGTTGTCGCCACGCAAGGTTCGACCAAAGACGCCGTACAGATTCACGCTCTCTCCGCTGACGCCGTAGCTGTTACCGCTGGAGCCCACCACGCCTGCATTGCTGGAGGCGAAGCCTTGGATCGCGATGCCGTTGGCGGTGGTGTAGCCCTTGACAGCGACCTCTGATGACCCGGCACCCTGGAGCTCGGCGTAGATCAGGGCGCCGGAGGAGCCGGGCGGGTTTCCGGTGACGCTGATGGCGTTGCTTGACAGCACCACGACGTCTGCAACGAGCGTCGCCGCCATCAGCAGCACGACGCCGGCGGCCAGCATGGCCAGCGTTCTGGATCCATCAGCCATCGTAGACTCCTCTCTGAGACAAAACCTCAATTGCCTGGTGCCACAAGCACTTGTGTGTGTCGAAGAAAGCCTAGCACAGGAGGCGGTACCATGAGACGACGGAGGACGTCGGTCGTGTGCTCCACGGGTGTGCGCCGGCGGCGTGTTCACAGAATCAGCGTTTCCGAAAGGTCTGGCGTGTGCCAACGGTCGCCTTAGTCAACCCCCAGCTGGTGTCCAGCGGCTTTGGCCGTGGCTTGCGGCCGCAGACCATGGACGACGCGCTGCCGCGCCACAGCCTGCTGTTCCTGTCCGGTCCCCTGAAGGGGGCCGGGCACGAGGTGGTGCTTCTCGACCTGCGGCTGCTGTCCGACTGGGCCGAGTACGAGCGCATCCTTCAGGAACGATCCCCGGAATTCTTGTGCATCACCGCCCACACGGTCGAGGCGGAGGTGGCGCTCGAATGCTTCCGCAGGGCCAAGCGGCTGCTCCCGGGATGCACGACGGTCGCCGGCGGCATCCACTTCACCATGTTCCCGGATCTCGGCGCCGATGAGGGGATCGTCGACTTCGTCATCCGCGGCGAGGGCGAGCTCAGTCTGCCAGAGCTGATCAACGACCCGACGACGTTCCCGCGCGCCTCGTGGGGGGAACCGCCCGACCTGGACGCGCTCCCATTCTCCGACCGCGAGCTGTACCCGGACTACGTCGAGCGGATTGGCTTCTCCATCTGGGACCTGCCGACCCCGCTGGTGGATATGATCACCGGGCGGGGCTGCCCCTGGCAGTGCCGGTTCTGTTGCGGCCCCGGTGAGCAGAACCTGTTCACCGGGTCGTCTCGGCACGAGCCGGGTGCCCGTCGACCGCTGATCCGCCGCCGATCGGTGGCCGACGTGCTCGACGAGATGGAGGCGCTGTACGACCGATACCGGTTTCGCAGCGTGGTGTTTCACGACGATCAGTTCGTGATCCAACCCGGATGGGTCGAGGAGTTCTGCGCTGCGCTGCACCGGCGCGGCTTTGTAGAACGTGACATCCAGTGGTGGGCCGCCTCGCGCGCCGACGTGATCTGTCGCTACCCCGAGCTGATCGCCACCATGCGCGACGCCGGCCTCGCGGTCATCAGCATCGGGTTCGAGTCTTTCTCGGACCGCATGCTGGAGTGGATGCGCAAGGAGACCACCAGGGAGGAGAACCTGCGCGCGGCCGAGATCTGTCACGGCCTCGGCCTGACCATCTTCGCCAACGTGATCTTCGGCATGCCGTACTCGGACGGCGTGTGGTATGCCGAGGACGACGAGGCCTCGCTGGCAGCAATCCGGCTGATCCGACCGAAGCACTTCTCACCCTCGTACTTCGACCCGATCCCGGGCTCGTGGCTGTACGACTGGGTGGTCGACCAAGGTCTGCTGATCGGCGAAGAGCAGGTGGCCACCGGGGATCGCAGGCCAGACCGGGCCAAGATCAGGGGGGTCGACTACGGTTGGCTGTCGGAGCAGCTGGACGGCTACCGGAGCGAGTTCGGGCCTCCGATCATGCGCCCGACGTCACTCGGACACCGGATGCTGAGGTTCGTCTCCAAGCCGCTGCCCGAGCAGATCGGCGCGGTTCGAGCGAGGTTGAATCGGCTGATCTCGCGCGGCTGAGATCTGCGGGCCAGGGAAGCTCGGGGTCAGTCGACCCTGAACGCCACGTCGACGGTCGCCTGGAACTCGAGCATGCCGTCGTCGCGGATGCCGCCCCTCATCTCGGTGACCTCGAACCACGCCAGCCCGTGCAGGCTCTCCGAGGCCTTGGCGACGGCGATTCGGATCGCCTGCTCGTAGCTCTTGTCCGAACAACCCGTGACGGTGATCTTCTTGAAGACCTTCTCGGCCATGGTACCCCTCCTTCGGTCTGCTTGTATCCCCGAGAACACTCCCGGCGCCGGGTGTGTTCCAGCCCGATTCACGCGCGCGGCGTGGATTACTTCGTCGGACGTGGTGACCCGTCGAGCCCCGACCACCGCTGCCATGCGGACTCGACGGGCTCGCCGCCCTGCCAGATCGATTGGGTGAACTCCTCGACCCACCTGTCGAACCCCGGGATGACGCGCAGATTGCCCTCATCGGCCAGGGCGTGGGGGTCGTTGGGGAGCCGGTCGAGGGCCGAAGCGGCGCGGCGCAGGCGCCAGCCCCAGGATGACTCCTCGTGGCTCTGGTCGAGGCGACGCGCCCAGAGACGGAGCACCGAGGAAGTACGGACCGCCTCGGGATGAAAGCCGTGGGGCACCATGCACGGGAGGAACTGGTCCATCTTCACGCGGTGCATGGTCACGCCCGCGCGGCGCTCGAGGGCGTGGAGACCGCGGCTGACGTCTGCGTGGAACAGGCAGTTTTCGAGCTCGTCCTCGAGGCCGGAACCCTCGCTGTTGTCGAGAATCCGGTGCCGGTCTTTTGGCGTCAACAGGAGCGGGGCGACGACGGCAAAACCCGCCCCGGCCTTTTTCAACTGCCGGATCCGAGCGACTACCTCCTTGTCCGCCCCCGGGAACGGGAACAGACCCAGGATCGCTCCCCAGCGTGCCTTCTCCCACGCCTTGGGGAGTTTCATGTCTTCGGAGAGAGGCGACGGCAGCACGGGGACGGCGACCGTCAGGCGGAGGTCGTCGCGCAGCCGTCGGATCCCGACGTGGGTCGGTCGTATCTTGGGATCGTCGAGCACGAGCAGCACCGCACTGCCCCGCTCGATCAGGCGCTCGAGCACGTCGGGGCGATCGCACGCGACGCGGGCGAACACGATCGCGCGGACCGCTTCCCGCGGCACCGAACCCTCGGCGGGCAAGATCCTGCGCGGTGCGTCCTCCCACACGACGCCCATTCGAATCGGGTCGAGCGCCACCCCGGGTCCCGGCAGGTAGCCCGGCCGCACAACGTGGGTGATGGGCAGCAGATCAGGGTATGCCGGCTCGATCCTGCGCATCACCCACCCCCGCCGAAGATCTCGTCGATGGCCGACCGGCCGGGTTCCCCGAGCCGTCGGGCCACGTACTTGGCCAGCACGTCGGTCTCGAGATGGAGGTGCGAGCCGACCCGTGCACGCTCGAGGTTGGTGGCTCGCAAAGTCTCTGGAATCAGCGCAATTTCGAACCAGCCGTCGCCGACCGTTGCCACCGTGAGAGAGACGCCGTGCACCGCCACACTACCCTTGGCGGCCACCTCACGCGCGTGCTCGGTCGGCAGCGAGAGCCGCCAGCGGGAGAACGCGCTCTGGGGCTGGATCGCGATCACCCGGGTGAGGTCGTCGACGTGCCCCTGCACCAGGTGGCCACCGAGGCGATCGCCGACACGGACGGCTCGCTCGAGGTTGACAGGGTCTCCGGCGCGCAGCCGGCCGAGTAGCGTCCGGTCGATGGTCTCTGGCGACAGGTCGGCGGAGAAGCCGCTGCTGGTGGGTTCCAGAACGGTGAGGCAGGCTCCGTCGACGGCCACGCTGTCGCCACTCGAGGGGACGCCTCCGTCCCGCCATTCGACGTCGATCTCGAGCCGCGAGCCCCCACCCGCGGGGTGCAGACCGCGCACGGCACCGACCGCTTCAATCAGCCCTGTGAACATCACTCGTCTCCGGGCGGACCGCTCGAAGCTCCAGGTCGTCTCCGTGGCGTTCGATGCCCTCGAAGCGCAACCTGGGTGCGAGACCGAGGTCGGCGAAACCGGTGCCGGCAACGGCTGCCGGTGCGGTACCGCCGATCAGGATGGGTGCGATGAAGACCACGACTTCGTCGACCAGATCGGCGTCGACGAACGACCCGTGGACCTTTGCCCCGCCCTCGACCAGCAGGGCTGCGACCCCGCGCCTTCCGAGGGTGGCCAGCAACTGGTGGAGCTCGACCCTGCCGGCCCCGTCGGCAGGACTCTCTATCAGGTGGACTCCGGCTTCCTCGAGCCGCTCCTTGTCGTCCTGGTTCGCGTCGGCTGTGTGCACGATGATCGTCAGGTTGGGTTCGGACTGCACGACGGTCGCATGGGACGGGGTGCGGAGCCGAGAATCGAGCACGATGCGGTGCCAGTTGCCGGTCCGGTTGAGGTCGAGCCGTCGGGTGAGTCGGGGATCGTCGGCCAGGATGGTTTCGACGCCGACCAGAATCCCGTCGTGCTCCTCCCGCAGCTCGAGGCCCCGCTGCCGCGCCGCCTCTCCGGTGATCCACTTGGACTGCCCGGTGCGGGTCGCGATCCGACCGTCGAGGGACACCGCCGCCTTGAGGGTCACCCAGGGGCGCCGTTCCTGCACCCAGGTGAGCCAGCGACGGTTCAGGGCGCGAGCGCCGTTGGTGTCGCCGCCGACGTTCACGTCGACCCCCTCCGCACGCAGCCGCTCGACACCACCCGCCGCGTGTGGGTTTGGATCTCGCATCGCGAGTACCACGCGTCGTACTCCGGAGGAAATGATCTCGTCGACGCAGGGCGGCGTCTTGCCGTGGTGGGCGCAGGGCTCGAGGGTGACGAACAGGCTGCCGCCACGGGCGCGAGCTCCGGCCTTCCTCAGGGCGATGATCTCGGCGTGGGGTCCGCCGAAGGCCGCATGGTAGCCCTCACCGGCCAGCTCGCCGCTGGAGTCGAGCACCACGGCGCCGACCATGGGATTGGGGGATGTCCCGAAGCGACCCCGTTTCGCGAGATCCAGGGCGCGTCGCATCCAGTGGGCGTCGAGGTCGGTGCGTGCGTCACTCATGTCAGAACGGGGAGCCGCATGGTTCGACCAGTTGCGGCACCACGGGTGCGCCGGAGCCTGTCGGCGATGTGAGAGGCGGGCACCGCGTTCTGCCACCAGGGCCTGCCGATGCGTTGGACCATTGTGAGCGACCCCTGCGATCCCGACCGAAGACGAGTCGAAGCCTCCGCGCGAAACCGGATCATGTATCGATGTCGAGCAGAGAGTCAACGAAAGACTCGGCCTCGAAGGGTAGCAGATCGTCGACATCCTCGCCAACACCGACCCACCGCACGGGGAGCTTGAGGGTCTCTGCAATCGCCAGTACCACGCCGCCCTTGGCCGTGCCGTCGAGCTTGGTGAGGACGACGCCGTTGACACCCGCGGTCGCGCCGAACTGCTGCGCCTGCTCGATCCCGTTGGATCCGGTCGTGGCGTCGAGCACCAGCAGCACCTCGTGGGGCGCGCCGTCGACCTCGCGAGCGGCAACCTTGCGCACCTTCTCGAGCTCCTTCATGAGGTTGGTTCGGGTATGGAGGCGGCCGGCCGTGTCCACCAGTACCTCGTCGAGATGCCGTGACTTGGCGGCCGCGATCGCGTCGAACACGACCGCCGCCGGATCGGCGCCCTCCTGCTGATGCACGACCGGCGCATCCACGCGGTCGGCCCAGACCTCGAGCTGGTCGACCGCCGCGGCGCGGAACGTATCTGCCGCCGCCAGTACCACGCTCGACCCCGCCTCCTGTCTGCGTTTGGCGAGCTTGGCCACGGTGGTGGTCTTGCCGGTTCCGTTGACGCCGACCACGAGCGTGACCCTGGGCGTCGCGGTCGTCACCGGGTTGGGGGTTGCCTCGTCGGCCTCCCGGAGCAGGCCGAGCAACAAACCCCGTATCGCCGGCCGCAGCTCCTCGGCGGTCGTGATCTTGTGGGATCGGACACGCTGTCTGAGATCGTCGACGAGCCGCAGCGAGAGATCGACCCCGGCGTCGGAGGCGATCAGAGCTTCTTCCAGGCGGTCGAGGTGGACCTCCTCTACCGGTCCGGTGCGGCGGAGGGATTCCCCGACCCGCTCCAAGAACTCGGTGTGGGTCATGAATAGACCGCGTTTGAGCTTGCTCAGAACTGGACTGGCCATTCGGCCTCCGTCGGCCCGAAGCCGGGCCGGGAGAGGGTAGATTACTCGAGTTCGCGTTCGATGGCGCCGGCCACACAGCGGAGGTGGTAGCTCGCCAGCGCCTGGGAGCTGCCTCGGCGAACCACAAGGAGCACATAGTAGCCGTCGGGGAGCAACTGCGTCAACGTCACCAGGTCGCGACCGGCGAAGATGTACGACTCCAGCATCCCGCTGTCGGTCGCCCGGCTGACCTCTTCCAGCTGGCGCTTGAAGATGCTGTGGTACGCGCCTTCCACCTTGAGGTCGTAGGGGTCGCGGGCGTGCTGACTGACCCACTCCACCGCTTCCCCCTCGTCGTCGAGCAGAATCGCGCCGATCGCGTCCGGTACCTCGACCAGGAGGTTGGTCAGCAGGTACTGGAAGGGCATTACAGGGTCCTGAGCAGCTGCGCCGCCTCCTCGGCGCGGTCGGATCCGGGCTCCTTGGCGATCACTTGTTGGAGGTAGGGTCTGGCCTCATCGGAGCGGCCGAGCTCGAGCAGGAGCTGGCCGAGCTGCAGCGTGACCTCGGTCCGCTCGGGGAACTTCAGGTGCGCCTCTTCGAGAAGATCGACCGCCTCGGCCTCGTTGCCCTGATTGTGGGCGAGATCGGACAGCCGCATGTAGGCGTCGGGCACGGGCTGCGGTGCGGTGATGGCCCTGCGGAAGTTCTCCTCGGCAGCGCCTAACTGGTCGCGCTGGAGATAGGTCATCCCGAGGTTGTAGTAGACCCGCCAGCGGTGGGGGTAGGTCGAGTCACTGAGCACGGCGACGAAGTCGACCTCGGCGAGACGGTATTGCCGCGCTGCGAGGTAGGTGACGCCCCGGTTGTTCTGGGCGTCGGTATACGAGGGAATCAGGTCGAGGGCCCTGTTGAACGAGGCGAGGGCCTTGTCGTGTTGCTCCATGTGGAGGTAGCACAGACCGATCATGTTGTGGACGGTGGCATTGCCCGGAGAGATCTTGTCCGCTTGCTCGAACCGGAGGAGGGCCTCCTGGTACTGCTGTTGTTGGAGCAGGGTCGACCCCTGACGCATCAATGTCAGTGCGTGCAGCGGATCGGCCGCGCTCGCGGCCTGTGCATCGGCGGATTTCGACTGCTTCTTTTTGGACTGTTTGTCACCCGTGCCCGTGGAGGCGTGACCCAAGGCGCTGGTGAAGATGACATTCGAGACGAGCACGAACGACGTCAGAACGGATACAAGAGCCTTCATGAGGCCTCCAGATGAGACTCCGGCACAGGAGCTTCTGCGGGTTTCGGGGGTGTGACATCGCCCGCCGCCACCGCCGCGAGTAACGCTTCCACGACCTGCGGGTCAAACCTCGTCCCGGACATGGCCTGCATCTTCTCGAGCACGAACTCGAGCCCCTTCGCCTTCTGGTACGGACGGGTCGTGGTCATCGCGTCGAAGGTGTCGGCGGCGCCAATGATGCGGGCCACGAGAGGAATCTCGTCGCCGCGAAGGCGATCGGGATAGCCCTTGCCGTCCCAGGTTTCGTGGTGGTTGCGGATTCCTGGAATGATGTCCTTCAGCATACGGATCGGAACCATGATCTGGGCCCCGATGTCCGGATGCTGGCGCATGACGGCAAACTCCTCGTCGGTCAGGCCACCAGGTTTGTTGAGGATTCCGTCGCGGATCCCGAGCTTGCCGACGTCGTGCAGGATTGCGGCGATCCGCACCCGAAACACCTCTTCCTGGTTGAGCCCCAGGTGGCGGGCGATGGCCATCGAGTACGAGCTCACGCGTTCCGAGTGACCGCGGGTGTATGGGTCCTTGGCGTCAATGGCGGCGGCCAGGGTGCGGATGGTTTCCAAGAACAGCTCCTGGTTCTGCCTCAGCGCCTGCTTGAGCCTCCGGACGAGGGCTTCAATGCTCCCCGCCATGTTGTTGAAGTTGCTCGCCAGTTGCCCGATTTCGTCCTCGCGCTTGATCTTCGCCCGTGCCGCGAAGTTGCCGGTCGCGATCTCCGAAGAGATTCCCGCGAGGCTCTGAAGGGGCATGATCAATCGGCGGCTGAAGATCGAGCCCAGGGCCAGAGCGAGCAGCGCCGCCAGTGCGCTCACCACCAGCGTCCGTTGCTGCATGACCCGCACCGGTGCGAACGCCTCGGCGGTCGGCCGCTCCACCAGGACGCCCCACCCGAGTGTCGGGATCGGCGCCACGGAACCGAGCACCTCTCCCGCAGTGGAAAGCGTTGGGTGGTCGTAGGTCTGGGTCAGACGAATCGGACGCCGATTGAAGATCTGGACCAGCGGTGACTCTGAGATGTCACGTCGTCTCAACTGCGGCTCTGACGAGATGACGACGACTCCGTGCTCGTCGAACAGTGTGACCATGATTCCCGCATGGGTCGAATCTGCGAGTCGTTCCTCGAGCGGTCGGAGGTCGAGGATTCCGGTCATCGCTCCCCACACGTGGTCGTCGCCGGATCTGAGCGGTAGCGCGAACACCACCTTTGCCGCCCGCCGGTTGGGCAGATCGAGTACGAGATCTTCCACCTGTTGGCCCGCGAGTGCGGAGTCGTGGGCAGATCCGAGAGTGGGTTCCAGGGCCTGAGCCGTGGGCTCGTCCAGAGCCTGACTGCGAACGTATGCCCCTTCGCCCCCGGTGTCCAGTATCTGCAGATAGACGAATGCGCGTCCGGGCACGTTGGCCATGTCGCGGAGCAACGACTCGTACGCACTGGTCTCGATGTCGCCGCCCGCCTCGAGGGCGCGGGCGCTGCTCTCGAGCTGGGTCTTGTGGGCGTCGTAGAACAGTGAGACCTCGCTGGCGAGACTGACGGCCTGCCTCGTCAGAGATCGCTTCTGTTCGGTCGTCAGGTGCTCTCGGTTGGACCTCGCGAGCAAGAGACCGACCAGCGCCACCGGCACCACCGTCACCAGCACGAGAATGGCGGCGATGGGATACGTCAGAGTCGATCGGAGGCGAGAGATCAGGCTCATATTGCCTTGAGAAACTATATCATTGTCACGGGTCCAATGAGACTAAGTGACTCAGCTGGTGAATGATGGCTCGAGCCCGCACTTGTCACCGGGTGTCCGCGGCGGACCAGCCGGCCGGCGGACGAAAGGGAGGCGCCATGGGTCTCGAACGAAAGGCTGCCGCAGGGGTGCTGAAAGAGATCGCCAACCTGCTGGAGTTGCACGACGAAAATCCTCATCGTGTGCGAGCGTTCGCCAACGCGGCCCGAGCCGTCGAACGGGTCGAAGGTGACCTCGAGCAGCTCGTCGGTAGCGGCGAGATACGGGACCTCAAGGGGGTCGGCAAGGGTACGGCGGGCGTACTCGCCGAGCTGATGGAGAAGGGCACACCGGAAGTACTGGCCGAGCTCGAACAGCGGACACCCGAGGGGGTCCGGGAGTTGCTGCAGATCTCCGGGCTCGGACCCAAGAAGACACGGATCCTGTGGCGTGATCTGGGCATCGCGAGCCCGGGTGAGCTCGAGTACGCGTGCCGGGAGAACCGCCTGGTGGAGCTTCCCGGTTTCGGCGCCAAGAGCCAGGATCAGCTGTTGAAGTCGGTCCGGTTCCTGCAGAGCACGCGTGAGCGCTGGCTGGCACACCAGGGTTCGGCGGAGGCAGAGCGGCTGGCAGGGGAGATCGCCGGGTATCCCGGGGTCGAGCGGGTCCACGTTGCCGGCGAGGTACGGCGGTGTTGCGAAACCGTGGCCAGCCTCGATCTGGTGGCGTGCGGTGAGACGGAGTCGGTGGAACATGCTGTCGCCGGTTGCCTCGACGAGCCGCGGTGGGAGGTACCGTCGAGGTGGGCGGCGACCACGCGCCACGGATTCCCCGTCACGGTTCGAGTCACTCGGCCGCAGGCCGAGGCCGTGACGCTGCTGTGGGCCACCGGCAGCCCGCAGCATCTCGACGCCCTGCGTCGTCAGGCGGCGGCTGCCGGACTCAGGCTCGAGCAGGGCGAGGGCCTCTGGTCCAACGGCGAGCTACTGCCGTGTCCGGACGAGAGGCGGCTGTACGAGGCCGTGGGCTGCCAGTGGGTTCCTCCAGAACTGCGGGAGGACGGCAGCGAGGTGACGCTCGCAGCCCGAAACGAGATTCCGCGGCTCGTCGGCCTGGATGACATCCGCGGCGTGCTCCACAACCACAGCACCGACTCTGACGGCACCGCCTCGATCGAGGAGATGGGCGCGGCAGCACTGGCCCACGGCTGGCAGTTCCTCGGGATCGCCGACCACTCCCCGGCGGCCCACTACGCCAACGGGCTCACGGCCGAACGGCTGCGTGATCAGTGGCAGCGCATCGACGTCTACAACCGAGTCGCAGGAGGGCCGAGAATCGTCAAGGGGCTCGAGGCGGACATCCTGGCTGACGGCCGGCTGGACATTCCCGGCGGATGCGAGGACGGCCTGGAGTACGTCGTTGCCTCGGTTCACTCCGGCTTCAGAATGGCTCGGGAGGCGCAGACGGATCGCATTGTCGCGGCCGTCCGTCACCCGGCCTGCCGCGTGTTGGGTCATCCGAGCGGGCGACTGTTGCTCGCCCGGCCGTCCTATGACGTGGATCTCGACTGCGTACTCGAGGCGTGCGCCGAGGCCGGCGTCGCGGTCGAGATCAACGCCAGCCCGTACCGTCTCGATCTCGACTGGCGGTGGGCGCGCCATGCGCTCGACCTGGGACTCACGCTGGCGATCAGCCCGGACGCCCATGCGGTCGATGGTCTCGAAGATGTTCGATGGGGGATCGGGGTGGCGCGCAAGGCCGGGGCGACGCCCGAACGGGTGTTGAACTGTGGTGCCATCGAGGAGTGGCTCGACGGTGGGTGAGGCTGGCCGGGTCGGGATGCAGCGGGTGAACGACTGTCGACGGCGGCCGGCCGTTCGTCGAGTGGCCGTGAGTGACTATGATTTTTTCATCGGAGTCTGTACTTTGGTGTGGCCCGTGGAGATCGGATGACCGAGACTGTGTTGGTCGTCGAGGACGATGAAGCGAATGCGGTGCTGATGGAGGCGATCCTCGGCCGCATCGGCGGGTTTGACGTCATCTGCAGCGACGACGGCGATCGGATTCTCGAGGTCGTCGCCAGCGGCGACATCGCGGCCATTCTCATGGATGTATCCCTTAAGAACACCAGGCTTGAGGGCCGCAAAGTGGACGGGGTGGAGCTCACCAGGCGGATCCGGGCCTTGCCGGCCGGCGCCAATCTCCCGGTGCTGCTGCTGACGGCTCATGCCATGCGGGGGGACCGCGAAAGACTGCTGTTCTCGTCCGGTGCGAACGACTACGTCGCCAAGCCGATCGTGAATCAAAACGAACTGGTGCAGCTGGTTCGGAAGCACATCAGCTCCTCCGGTGCGCTCGGCGGCTCGTCAACGGGCAAAGCCGGAACCCATGGAACGACCTGACCAGATCGTGGCTGGGGCGTGGTTCGAGGATCGCTGGATCGACATCACCCGACCGCTCTCCGAAGGCATAGCCGTGTGGCCGGGTGACGTCCCGTTCAGCCTCGATCGGAAGCTCGACGAGGGACTGTTGGTGTCATCGTTCACCACCACGTGCCACGTGGGGACGCACCTCGACGCGCCGCTTCATCTCGATGCGGCCGCGGGCGGTGTCGACTCGATCCCATTATCACGCCTGGTGGGAGCCGCGGAGATGGTGGCGCCCTCGGGAACCGGGCGGGTGATCGGTGTCGACGACCTGCCGGGCGGTTGGTCGCCGGAAGAGAAACGAGTGTTGATCCGCACAGACAGTCACCCCTTGGGCGGGTCGATCGAGGGAGGTTTCCGCGCTCTCGGAGCCGAGGTTGTTCACTGGTGCGCAGATCGAGGGGTGGAGCTGATCGGCATCGACGTCCCCTCGGTCGACATCTTCGAGGCTGACGACTTGGTGGCTCACCGCGCCTTGCTGGAGCGCGGTCTCACGTGGATCGAGGGTCTGTGGCTCGGCGACGCTGCGCCCGCTCGCTACTTCCTCGTCGCATTGCCGATGCTGCTGGTCGACGCCGAGGCCGCGCCAGTGAGGGCCATCCTGCGTCCGCTTCCACTGAGCGGTGCGGGGAGGACCTCGTGATTGATTTGGCCCGATGCGCCACCTCGAGGCCGCCGATCACGGCGTAGAGACCGCCTCGGGTGTCAGTTGGTCGATGCGAACGGCAGGCTGACGACAGCGCCTCGTGCGGGCGTGCCGGGCATGACCGACCTGCGGGGTGCCGTTCTTGACAATGTTGGAAGCACCGTCACTCAAACGGGGCGGCCCGTCTGGGCCCAACATTGTCAAGGGGGGCACCCGCGGGAGGAGCGCTCGCAGAAGGGCGCGACGAAGCAACTTCGGTCACCCCGATCGAGATGCTCGGGCCCACAGGGCTCCCACGGGGAGCGCGCCGGGGAGAGGGCGCGTCGAAGGAGCGAGAAAGTCGCGAAAGAGCACTGGTCCGTGCATGCCCCCAAGCCACAAGCCCCCACACCCGCGAGTCCTGGGCGGGTGGGCGGTCGAGCGCCCAGCGACCAGTGTCCAGCGACGGACGGGTGAGCTTTCTGCTTGATCGATGGTGGAGATCGAGTTTTAAGATCGGCTCTTCAACGGCGAATCGAGGTCGACCGGCGGGTCGATCCCGGCCTGGACGCAGGCGTCGGCCAGGTGCCGGCGGAAGATCTCGTCGTACAGCGGTGCGAGCTCGGTCGGGTTGTCGTCGCCGAGCCACCAGAACCAGTCTGAACCCTCGGCCAGCAGCATCGAAGGCGGCGGCGGTTCCCCCGGCGGCATGGCATCTCGAACCGCCGCCAGGAGCCGCCACGCGGCGGTCTTCTCGGGATGACCGATCCAGGTCGAAAACGTGCCGTGGATCCATGATCCTGGGTGAAGTCGTGGCAGCTCTCCAGGGACGAGCTCGGCCGCGACCTCGGACAGCGTCGCGGGCCGAAGCTCCGGCCCGGCATGATTCACGCGCGACATCAGCTCGCGCAGGAAGACCCCGCCACACGCGGGGTAGTGAGGCCAGGGGTTCTCACCGTCGAGGGCGAGGACGATCGCGGCGTCATCGGGCAGGGACTTGGCAAGCTCCAGCAAGCGATGGACGAGGTCAGCGGCGGCCGCTGCCTCATCTTCCCACCGGCCGTACTCGAATCCGATGCGATCCGAGATCACGCGGTCGCGGAAGAACAACGTCGGAGCTGCCGTGCCGTGCCGCCACGGCCGGTACAGATCGGGATCGACGTGCCCGTTGTCGCGCAGCGGGCGCGCGAGGCTGCGCTCGAGAATTTCCTCGTCGGTGACCAGCCAGGCGACACCTTGTTCGCCGTACAGGCCGAGCGCGGCGGCCGAGACCGAACCTTCCGGGGGCCAGCAGCCGATAGGTGCAAACCCGTGGCGTCGCATGAATTCAAGACCGTCACGAAGCTGGCGGCGGGAATCCTCGGGTCGGCGGAATCGAGGGACCTTCGGAGCACGAAGAGGTGCCCAGCTCTCCCTGACTACCCAGGTGTCCATCAGGAGCGGGACGATCGGGTGGGCGTAGGGACAGGTCGAGATCTCCACCGATGGGAGGCCTGCGACCCGACGCCATCGCTCGATCAGCTCGCCGGGCTGGGCATCGAGCCATTCGACGGCGGATCGATGGTCGTCGCGGTCGAAGCCGCGGCCACGCACGGCGAGCGGCTCGAGCCTGGAATCACGCCACGCCTGGTCTCCCGCGTGGGCCAGGATCAGCAGAACCTGGACGTCGAGCAGGTCGTCGAGATCCCAGTCGTCCTCATGTCCGGTGGGTGAGGAGGCGGCGGCGCGTTCGTGCAGTTCGGCGAGTCGAGGCGATCGCTGGAGCTGCCGCGGTGCGAGGTGACACGCCCAGTCGATCAGGGTGGCGGTGGCGGCTCGATCGAACGAGTCCGCCGGGCGCGCGACGAGCTCCATCATGGGATCCCGAACCGAGCCCCGGTCGTAGGCCAGCAATTGCTCGAGCAGGGTCGGCACGATGTTGACCACGTGGCCCCTGCCACCGCTGTCGAGGATCGCCGAGGCGAGCGTGGTGTAGGCGCCACCTGCGTGGAGTGCGACCCAGGGTGCGTGCGCGACGCCATCGGCGGTTCGGTACGCGGGCTGGTGGAGGTGCCAGAGAAAGCTGAGACTCGGCATGGACCTTCAGTGAAGCCGGCGGGTCATGGGCGTCTGTTGGACGAGAGGCGCGGATCCATCGACAGCTCCTCGTACTCCTCCTCGGTGGCGAACTGCGTGGGGTCGTCGTTTCCGCACGTGCTGCACAGGGCCTCGGTCACCTTGTCGTCGTTCCACTCGAAGACGTAGCTGGGGGTATCACACTCGAGACAGATGATGTAGTCGGGAGTCATCGAACCGCCCTCCTCGGCTGGGTCGTGCGGCCCGCAGCCGCCCTGAGAGAAAACTATCACGGATCCGAGAGGTACCGAGCGCGAAGCCGGACGCGCCGCTACCCGGGGGTCTGCGATCAGCCCTACAGATCGAGGTCCAGTAGCGCTGCGAGCTCGTGACGTGACAGCGTGCCGACCACCTCTTCGGTGGGGGTGACCACCTCTTCGATCAGTTGGAGCTTGCTGCGAATCAGTGCATCGATCCGCTCCTCGATCGTGTCGCGGGTAATCAGCTTGAATACCTGTACGAATCGCCGCTGACCGATCCGATGAACGCGATCGGTCGCCTGATTCTCGCGGGCGGGGTTCCACCACCGGTCGTAGTGGATGACCACGGAGGCACCGGTCAGGTCGATGCCGATTCCGCCTGCGAGCAAGCTGGCCAGGAGAACGCGCTCGTGTTGTTCCGAGTTGAACCGGCGGACGATGCGGCTGCGGTCCCGGGTCGAACCGACCAGCGTGAGATGCTCGATGTCGCGTTTCGTCAGATAACGCGACATCAGCTCTATCATCTTGACGTACTGGGAAAACACCACTACCTGATGTTCCCCGGTGAGCGCCTCGTCGAGGATCTGTTCGAACACCTCGAGCTTGGCCGAGTCCGCGGCCGGAATCCTCTCGCCCTTGACGAGAGCCGGGTGATCGCACACCTGTTTCAGCTTGGTGAGCAGCGCGAAGATGTGCATGTAAGGGATCTCGGAGGAAGAATCGCGAAGGGTCTCGGCGATGACCGATGCCTGCTGACCGTGGATCGCCCGGTAGAGCTTTTCCTGGTCCGGCAGCATCGTGCAGAACCGGACGTCCTCGACCTTGTCTGGAAGGTCGGAGAGCACCTGCTCCTTGACGCGCCTGAGAGTCAAAACGGAGAGGCGCTGCCGGAGCCGGTGGAGCTGATGATGAGTCGGGTTGCGGTAGACACTCCGGAACTCTCGCTCCGATCCCAGAAACCCGGGCAAGATGAGGTCGACAACGGACCACAGTTCGAGCAGCCGGTTCTCGAGCGGGGTCCCGGTCAGGGCGACCCGAAACGCCGCGGGCACCTTGCGGGCGGCACGCGCCGCCTTGGTGCGGGGATTCTTGATGCGCTGGGCTTCGTCAAAAACTGCAATGTCCCATGAGCGTTCCGTGAGTTCCTCGGTGGTCCGCAGCAACAAATCGTAGGTTGTGAGCACCAGGGTGCCTCGCTCTCCCAGGTCGTCGAGCGATCTCGTTGGTCCGTGGAAGACCACAACCGGGATCTCCGGCGCATAGGTTGAGAGCAGGTCGTGCCAGTGCTCGAGCACACCCCGCGGGCACACAACCAGGACGTTGTCC